>JAIMBL010000072.1 GCA_023511615.1 Leptolyngbyaceae cyanobacterium HOT.MB2.61 | reverse complement strand
TAAGTAGCTGGGTGCAATTAAATTAAAGATGGTTTTGGGGGTGGATGGGGTGAAACCCCCTGCCTGGGGGCAACGCCCCCACTCCCCTTTCTTCCAGCTAAGTATGTCTACCTACTTACTGTTTGGCGTAGGTTTGGCAATTATTGGAAGAGAGGGGGGAGGAGAGTAGGGAGGGAGGGGATTTATGCCAAACTCGATTAGTCCCTTAATGTCTGGAAAGACGATACTCTTCTTGTAGTATGTGTATTATACCCGCTTCTAGACCGGATACTTGGGACTAAACCCAATTACCATCCACCTTTTAGAATAGGTTAGGCAACTCGTTGCAGGAGCTCGATTCGTGGAATCCCGTTATATCCCCACTGAGATTGAGGAAAAGTGGCAGAAAGTCTGGGCTGAGCAAGGTTTATACAAAACCCTGGAAGATGCTGGCAAGCCCAAGTTTTATGCGCTGTCCATGTTTCCCTATCCATCAGGCAACCTGCATATGGGACACGTCCGCGTCTACACGATCGTAGATGTGATTGCACGAGTGCGTCGAATGCAGGGCTACCGGGTGCTGAATCCAATGGGATGGGATGCTTTTGGCTTGCCGGCAGAAAACGCCGCCATTGAGAGGGGCATTCCTCCGGCAAACTGGACCTACCAGAACATTGCCCAGATGCGGCAGCAGCTTGATCAGCTGGGCATCTCCTTTGATTGGGAACGGGAAGTGACCACCTGTGCACCAGATTATTACAAGTGGACGCAGTGGATCTTTCTACAGTTTTTCAAGGCGGGTTTGGCCTATCAAAAGGAAGCGACGGTCAACTGGGATCCGATTGACCAGACGGTGTTAGCCAACGAGCAGGTAGATAGTGAAGGACGCTCGTGGCGATCGGGGGCGAAGGTTGAACGCAAGCAATTGCGCCAGTGGTTTTTGAAAATCACGGATTACGCCGAGCAGTTGTTGAACGACCTGGACAAGCTGACTGGCTGGCCAGAAAAAGTCCGTTTGATGCAGGCAAACTGGATTGGGAAGTCCACCGGGGCGCAGGTCATTTTCAGAACGGAAAGTGACGATGAGTTAATTGTCTTTACCACTCGCCCCGATACGTTGTGGGGAGCAACCTTCATGGTGCTTTCACCAGAGCATCCACTGGTAGAAAAGCTGACCACACCCAGGCAAGCAAAAGCCATTAAAACCTATCAGGAAGAAGCGGCTGCTAAAAGCGAGATTGATCGCACCGCCGAAGGACGGGAGAAAACAGGTGTCTGGACGGGTAGCTATGCCATCAATCCGGTAAACGATGAAAAGATTCCTATCTGGATTGCGGATTATGTTTTGATGGACTACGGCACGGGCGCTATTATGGCTGTGCCTGCCCATGACCAGCGCGACTTTGAGTTTGCTAAGACATTCCAGTTGCCGATTAAAGTAGTGGTGCAGCCCAAAGACCAGACGCTGGATGCCGCCAGGATGACCGAAGCCTATCCGGGAGAAGGCGTGATGGTTAATTCCGGCCCCCTGGACGGGGTACCCGCTGGAAAGGAAAAAGGACAGAGCGTTGAAGCGGCAATTGCATGGTTAGAGAAGAACGGTAAAGGGAAGGGAACGGCCAACTATCGCCTGCGTGACTGGTTGGTTTCCCGCCAGCGTTATTGGGGAGCCCCGATTCCTATCGTTCACTGCCCCAACTGCGGAGCCGTACCAGTTCCCGATGGGGATTTGCCTGTGCGATTGCCAGAGGAGGTAGAATTCTCTGGACGGGGACCCTCACCGCTGGCAAAGTTAGATTCCTGGATTAACGTTCCCTGCCCGACCTGTGGAACTCCCGCAAAACGGGAAACGGACACGATGGACACGTTCATCTGCTCATCGTGGTACTTCTTGCGCTATCCCGATGCCAGAAACGAACAACAGGCATTCGATCCAAAGAAAACGAATGATTGGATGCCAGTAGACCAGTACGTGGGTGGAATTGAACATGCCATTTTACACCTGTTGTATTCGCGATTCTTCACAAAGGTGTTGCGCGATCGCGGTCTGCTCAATTTCGATGAACCTTTCGAACGATTGCTGACTCAGGGCATGGTGCAGGGCAAGACCTACAAAAATCCTCGCACCGGAAAGTATGTGGTGCCAATGAACATCACGGACATCAATCATCCCGTTGACCCAGAAACTGGCGACGCGCTGGAAGTTGTTTATGAAAAGATGTCCAAATCCAAGTACAACGGGGTTGCTCCGGGGGATGTGGTGAGCAAGTACGGAGCTGACACGGCCCGCATGTTCATTTTGTTCAAAGCCCCACCCGAAAAAGATTTGGAATGGGATGAAGCCGATGTCGAAGGGCAGTTTCGGTTCCTGAACCGGGTTTGGCGATTGGTGACTGATTTCGTAGGGGCAGATTTACCAGATCAATTGGGAGCTAGACACTCCAGGCAGAAAAAAGCACCCTCAGCGGAATTGACAAAGGATGAGAAGAACCTGCGGCGTGCAATTCATACCGCCATTAAAGCCGTCACCGAAGACCTGGAAGGTGATTATCAGTTCAACACAGCAGTTTCCGAGTTAATGAAACTGAGTAATGCGTTGACCGATGCTCCCTGCAAAGACTCGCCTGTTTATGCTGAAGGAATCAACGCCCTGTTGATTTTGCTGGCTCCCTTTGCGCCTCACATTGCAGAGGAGTTATGGCATAGCCTGGGACATCAAGATTCCATTCACAGTCAGGAGTGGTTGAAGGTTGATCCGACTGCTCTGGTTGCCGATGAGATTACCCTGGTCATTCAAATTAACGGTAAGACCAGGGGAGCGTTGCAGGCACCCGCTCAACTCAGCAAAGACGAGTTAGAGCAATTGGCCCGCTCCTCCCATGTTGCCCAAAAATACATCGAAGGCAAGGAGATCAGGAAAGTGATCGTCGTTCCTGGCAAGCTAGTAAATTTTGTGGTTGCCTGATCTATGCAAATTGATCGGCTGACTCTGGTGCTGGTGCTAGTTGTCGGGATTGCTGCGACCGCAATCGGGGTACGCAACCTGATCTGGCTGGTCAAATGCGCTAATT
The DNA here is from genome assembly GCA_023511615.1 of Leptolyngbyaceae cyanobacterium HOT.MB2.61. Classification (GTDB taxonomy): domain Bacteria; phylum Cyanobacteriota; class Cyanobacteriia; order Leptolyngbyales; family Leptolyngbyaceae; genus Leptothermofonsia. The sequence continues at coordinate 17,773 of JAIMBL010000072.1, read as the reverse complement.
CAGTCTCGGTTGAGCTTCGCCAGGCTCTATAGTGGAGTCATTGTGGTCAGAATAGGGTGTAGGGGTGGATCCCCTGGCTGGAGGCAAAGCCCCACTCCCCTTTTAATCCCCCCTTTAATCCCAATGTCCTAGTAGCGCGATCCTAGTGAAGTGGCAGTAAAATCTCAAATTCTGTTCCTGTACCGGTTTTAGTTGCTTCGCGCGATCGCATTTCCAGCTTGCCTCCGTGTTTTGCGGTCACAATTTGATAACTCACTGCAAGACTGGTTTCCTTCTCTGCCCGCTTTTTAACTGAGAATGAGTCCAGAATCTGTTTCTGGGTTTCGGGTGACAATCCGGGTCCATTGTCTGCAATGCAGATGGAGACCCAGCGAAAAGTTCCGCCTCTGGAAACTTCTAGAGAACGAACCTGGGTTGTGATCTCGATTGTGGGCTTGAAAGGCGGGGCATGGGAGCCACCGTTTTGCATTGTTTTAAGGTCGAGGTCAATTTGCTGGCTGACTGCTTCATTCAGCAAAGCGTTGATCGCATTGCTCAAAATATTCATAAACACCTGGTTAAGTTGCCCTGCATAACAGAGCACTGGAGGTAAATGCCCGTAGTTTCTGACAATTTGAATTTCACTGGTGAGGCGGCTTTTGAGCAGTAGAACAATGCTGTCAATCAGTTCATGCAGGTTCGCGGGCTTGGGGTAAACCTCATCAATGTGGCAAAAGTTTTGCAGGCTGGTTGCCAGCTTCGACAGGCGATCAGCACCAGAACGAATGCTTTCAATGGTTCGCGGCAGATCCTGACGCAGGTAATCGACCTCTAAATCCTCTCTAAGTTGCTGGAGTTCAACGGGTGGATTGGGCAGGTGCTTCTCATAAGCATCCAATATTTGCAGTAAGCTTTTGCTGTAGTCTATTACATGACTCAAATTTCCCCAAATGAAACTAACGGGGTCCAGAATTTCGTGAGCCACCCCATCCACCAGACGGCCCAGGTTTGCCATTTTGTCGCTCTGGATCATCTGTGCCTGAGTGCGTTCATACCTGACCTGGGTTTCAATCCCGCGAATTTGCCAGTAGGCGATATTGAGGGTGTGAATATCCAGTAGGCGATAGGAGTGGGGCTCTATTTTGACAAGGACAGGTTCGCTCAACAGTTCGGGCGATCGCCGCAATGCCTGATGGGCAGCCGCCAGAATGGGAGTAGTCCCCGGTAATTGCAAAATCTCACTCCGCGCATAACTGTATAAAACCTGCAAAGGTTCCTTCAGAAAGAACTCAATTCCGTGAGGACGAATCAGTGCCTCTAGGAACCGCCGCCGAGAAAGCATCCCCACAAACTTCCCCCGGTCGGTCAGAACAGCCCCTGGCAGTAGAGGATTTTGCTCAAACACCCAGGCAAGTTCCCACCCCAGGTCGCCCAGTTCAATTTGAAAATGGTACAACGGCAAATCTTGAAGCGTAGATTCCAAATGCAACGCCTGATTGCTTCCCTCACTCAGGGTGAGAGGTGTAAATTGTGGAGGAGGTTCGTTTGGCACATGGTGACAGAACAAAGTGGCAACCCTGATTGTAATAGAAGTGATACCAATCCTCCATGCTGAAGTTTCAGCACCCCAAAGAATAAAAATCTGGCCCTCTTCTCTTGCAGAAGAAGGGTTGGGGATGAGGGCATTTTCAGAGCAATTCAAGAGTAAAGGTGACACATAGGTGCAGGGGACGTGCCCCCCGCATAGGAGCCCAGCCACCACACCCCTTCATTTGTCCCGAGTTCCGTTCAAATTGGTATGAGCGACTTTTGAGCAAGTAGTTTCTTTTAGGTTGCCCAGAATCTATCTGCTTAATCACCGGGGGCAAAGAGGGGCCTGAGAAGGAAATTGAGGGAATCAGGATGGTGAGTGGTTCAGCGCTAGTGCTCTTTGGTGTAAGTTTGGCAACCATTGGAAGGGAATGGGGAGGGGGAATGGTCGGTTGATTAATGCCAGGCTCTACTAGTGTTCCGCCAGGAAAATTTTGACGGGTCGCAGTCAAAATTTAACTCCCATCAACTTTTCCTGGGTATTCGCTAACCGTCAAATTCAATTTGACAGAGTACTAGTGTTGCAAGCACTAAATTTTGCAACATAGAGGTGGCTTCGCCCCCATGCAGGGGTTTTCCCCCTGCACCCCCAACAAAACTTTTGTTTTGCTGTATTAGAATCCTGGCTAGAGGCGGCGATACCACTGGGCGATCGCATGGGGAGAAATCCCTAAAAAATAGGCCAGGATTACCAGTTGGTTGATGAGTGTTGTTTTACAGGGGCCCAGGCTTTGCCAGCGACGACTGGAGGTGACCACGAAGGCGGGAGCGATCGCGATTTTGCCAAGCCGTTGCAGTTGTTGTATCAGGACAAAATCTTCCATAATCGGAAGTTGCGGAAATCCGCCGATTTCATGAAACATAGAGGCTTTGAGAAAAAGGGCCTGATCTCCGTAGGGGAGTTGCAGCAGGCGCGATCGCAAACCAACCCCCCACTCAACGATTCGTAGCCCCCAACCCTCTCCATCAATTTTCAGATCAAACGCTCCAGCCACTACTTCAGGTTGCATCAGGGTCTGACCAACCAGCCGTTCATAATTGCTTGGCAAGCGGGTATCTCCATGCAGAAATAGCAGAATTTCTCCAATCGCCATCTTCGCCCCCTGATTCATCTGGTGGGCGCGACCGGGTGCAGTATGAATCACTTTAGCGCCCAGCGAGATGGCAACTTCGGGAGTATCGTCTTCGCTGCCACCGTCTACCACGATGATTTCAGCATTGCTAAAAGTTCTGGCAGCATTCAAGGTCTCCGGCAAATTCCTGGCTTCGTTCAGAACAGGAATGATGATTGAGAGGGTGGTTGTGGAGTCCTTTGTTGATCGGTGGAGTTCAGGTTTGTTCAGTTGGGAGTGGGATTGAACCTTTTCCCAAATGGGCAAATCTTCTGGATAATCGACATCTGAGAGGGTGGGCAGATAAGCGATCACCAATCCCAATCGTTCCGCAATCTCTACTGTTTGATGCAATACGATTGCTGTACTCCAGGCAATTTGCTGAAACAGGTCAGGGATGGGAGAACGCAAACCAATGAGGTAATACCCACCATCCACGGCTGGCCCCAGCACCAGATCACAATGCCGAAGTTGTTTGAATGCCTGTTGCAGCAAGGGTGCATTTAACTCAGGACAATCAGTGCCAATGATGACAACCGAGGTAGCGCCGTCATCGAATGCCGATTGAAAGGCGCGAATCAGGCGATCTCCCAAATCCCCTTCTCCCTGCAGCTGATAGCACAACCCACCTCCCAACCATGCCTCCATCGCAGCAGCACTTCCACCAGCAAAGCGAACTTCTACCGTGAGGGCCTCAGAAGATTGCAACACTTTTGATTGAGCAACGGTATGTTCTGCCATTTGGCGGTGTAGTTCTGCCGCTCCCTTCGCTCCCAGGGCCGGAATGAGACGGGTTTTGGCAGCACCGGGGACAGGATAGCGGGTGAAAATTATCAGGCGGTCACAGGTAGCCATGCAGTCAACACTACCGTTTAACAGCAACTATTACCAGGACTGCAACCGTCATTGCTGGTATCCGTTTGTGTAACCCGGTACTCGGCCCCTTTCGTTTCACGCGGAGAGCGGATCTGATCACGGGTGCAGTCAAATACAGTGGCTGACTCCAGTGGTATCTCCTGATAGGGATGGATGGGAATCATCTCACGGTGGTAAGGGCCATTGGGATTCGTGTAAAGGTTAAAGGTCTTATCGCAAACAGCCATGCGCTGTCCGCGATAGAGGGTGTGCCCATCATCATCCTGCACCGCTTTCCAGGGACCCTTGTAAACTACGGCCTGATTTCGCTCCCAACAGGGTCCTTCCTTTCCCTTAAAGGCCTGCACAGTCATAGAGCGAAACTCAATGCCATCAATCACCTGCCAGGGTTCCGGCTGCCGCACCAAAATTTCAATCCCATAGAAACCTGCCTGCTCAAAGATGTGCAAAAAAGCATCTTCCCGAAATGCTCCAGCGATGCAACCACTCCACAATTTGGGGTCATTTAAAATTTGGGGGGTAGGGGCTTCATCACACACGATATCGGAGATTACAGCCCGTCCCCCTCGTTTCAGCACGCGATAGATCTCTTGAAACAGTTGTTGTTTATCTTGAGGACGAACCAGATTGAGCACACAATTTGAAATCACAACATCAATACTGTCACTGGCAATGAGGGGCTGTTCCTGACGTAATCGGGCACATTCGGCTTCAAAGGCCGCTATTTGATCAATTGTTTTAATGGGATTCTGATTCAGCCACACCTGAGCCAGATCCAGATTCAGGGCCAGGTCTTGAATCTTCCCCTTAACAAACTGCACATTGCGGTAGCCCAATTTTTCTGCCATCTCATCCAGATATTTGCGAGACAGCGTCAGCATTTCATCATTAAAATCGACGCCAATCACACGGCCTGCTGCGCCTACTTTCTGGGCCAGAATGTAGCAGTTCTTTCCAGCACCAGAGCCGAGATCGATAACGGTTTCGCCAGTCATCACATAGCGAGTGGGGTCACCGCAACCATAGTCTTTTTCGATGATTTCTGATGGCAGGTTTTCCAGATAGCGGGAATCGTAGCCATCGGTTGGGCAGCAGAGCGCCGCTTCTGGCTGACGTGCTCCGGCCTTATACCGTTGCAAAACGGCTTGCTCAACATTGTAAGCAGGGGATGTTTGGGAAGGGGTTTCCAGCCTGTTGGTTGCAATCTCAGCCATTCGCTTTCCTCAATTAGGTTACTAGGGCGTTGCTGAATCTGGGAATGAAAAAGATGCCGGATGACTGAAACTTCGTTTCAATTCATCCTGCTTTTCAGCAACGCCGGTTACCAGGATATACGAATGTTCTGAGGGTTTGGATGAATTTAGCGACAGGCAACGGGCAGCAGCAGCCGAAGGGCGGAAAGAACACCTGTTGCCTGTCGTCTATTGCCCTTATCTAAACCCATCAACCCATCTGATTTGAAAATAAACCCTTCGATTCCCCTGACTCCCTTATTTTCATTTGTGACGCTGTACACCTTTCATCATGGCTACTTATCTATACCAGTGATCAGGTTGATTCGCCACAGATCTTCGAACCTCCCTGCACCAATGGTTAGACCACCGGTTATGCCATTGTCAGAACGGAGCCCAACTCCAAACGATCGACTGAGCGGAAGCTGCCCAATTCTGCCATAGCCTAAAATGTTGCTGGGGTCCGTAATAGTCCGCTGATTTAGACGGATGAGGAGTTGCCCACCATTAGCAAAGTAAACGGTAGCAAGGTCTCCTTTGAATTCAACCTGGGCATCATAAACCCCACCTGTGTTGTAGGAATACACTCTGGCTGCAAGCTTTCTGCCATCCAGGGTTTTTCCCTGATATTCAGCAGCCAGGGTAGGGGTAGCCAGCAAGAGGAGAGCGGAGAGTGTTAATCCAATTGCTTTCATTGGTTGACTCAGAGTTGATGCACAGGGCTATAGTTTTCAGGTTAGACAGCTTTTGTGATTTGGACGGGGGCATACTTCCTGCCCCGCATGTGTTACCAGTCGAACGAGAGAGATGGCTGCAACAGGCACAAGCAGTGCAAGAAAAGGTCGAACGCGCCAATCGAATTAAATTAAATAAAAATGAATTTTTAGCTGTGCTTTCCCATGAGTTGTGATTTCGATTATGCCCTATTCTCCCATTGAGCAGGGGTGGTTACTTGTGCCGACTTTCCAGTCCCCCCTCAGTCCCTCCTCCTGGAGAGGTTGTAGCAACGGAATCAGATCATAAAGTCGCCACCCCTTTGCGGGCAACCGGGGTCATAAATGATGGGGAACAGGATTTCTTTAGCTGTGAGCCATGCGGGTGGTTCTGAAGGTAACATTAGAACCTTCCTGAGTTTGTTCCAGAACTAGCAGCGGTGTGGGTTTTGCCTTCTGGTCCCAGTGCATGTTGGCGATGCGTCCCTGAATGGTGGGTTGCCAGGTGTCATTTTCACCAGTTGGACTGAGGAAGGTTTCCATGCAATCAATGATCTGGTTAATCGTTACGGAAGTGGGCTGGGTAGGTAGCTTGAAGATTTTGATTTGCACCCGGAACAGAACGCGCTTGGTTCCTTTGGGCATGTCTCCGGGCTCGTATTCCACGTCAAAAATCTCATCAATCTGTCTTCCAGTACTGGCGATTCCAATCTCACCCTGATGCCCCTGGTTGGGTCGCAGGGCGATGGTAATCTTATCTTTGACCTTAATCTTGATCTGGTTCAGGATGGCAAAGTGAAAGACTTCTTCTTCCATCCGCATCCGCAAGTAATCCAGGTTAAATTCGCGGGAGTGGATCAGGTCGGGGTTGCGCTCCATTTTGCCGATGGTTTCAACGGCATACTTCAACTTTTTCTGAAGTTCCCGGTTCTTAAAGGTTTCAAATTTAAGCTGTTTCCTGACCTTATCCATGCTGAGTTTGGAAAGGACACCCAGGGCAAGCAACAGCACAGCCAGTCCGCCCGTAGAGTACATCCAGATTGGGTTAGTTTCAACAGCAGCTGGCTTAGCAGGCTCCGTTGTCGTCGTTTTGGGCTTAGCCGGTTTACTAGAGATTTGAGCCAACCAGGGATCTACCAGGAAGATGGGGGTTGACATAGCGGTGATTTTGATTGCCTAAAGTCTATCTATCTGTAGAATTCCCCTAATTCAGTAGCTGACATCACTAAAATAGCTGAAATTGGATTTCCTTACAGCACCTTCAATTCGCTCATATATTCCCACCAACGGTTGAGGGGAAAGTAGAGTACGGGTGCCCAGAGGCTACTGAGAATGGCTGAGCTGAGGGCAATTAGTTGATGGTAGGTCCAGATTTCAACCAGGGAGCGATCGCCCTGGAAGCTGTACTGAATCGCAGTTACGGTCTCTGCCAGTACTGCCATTCCAAAGGCGATGAGAGCAACCGAGATAAAGTCTTCCTGAAGATATCGTTCCTTGCGCAGGCGAGCGGTCAAAACACCAACCAGCATCAGGCTAAACACATGGGTGGGCGAAGGAGCCGTCATTCCATCCTGGATCAACCCCAACACCAGGCCCGCCAAGGCTCCCTGAAGCATGGTGCGTTTAACACTCCAGGCCACTACCCAGATCAACAGCCAGTTGGGGCCAATGCCTGCCAGTTCCATCCCCGGCAGACGGGTAGGTAAAATCAACAGACAGAGCAATACTGACCCAACCGTCACTGTACAGTTAATCAACAGTCGGGAAAAGGGATGGTCCTGCCAGCTACGACTCAGAGATTCGCTTTTCATGGCGCAGGATTGGGTTCCTGATTACTGGGAACGGTGGAGTAGGGATGGGGAGCATGGGAATGGATGACTGCCCACTCCAAAAAGCTAACCGGAGCCGAAAACTCAATAATCGCTTCCGGCGCGGGGCTTTTGTTCAGATCCACGGACTCCACCCGCCCAATCGGCAGACCTGCTGGGAACAACTGGCTAAAGGAAGACGTGGTGACCACATCGCCACGCCGTACGTCAGGTACCCGGTCAAAAAAGACCATTACTGCTCGATTGGTGGACTGACCTCGAATGTAACCCATGAAACGACTGCGGCTGATAATAGCGCCCACCCGGCTGGAGGGATCGCTCAACAGCAAAACTCGGCTGGTGTTGGGGGTCACATTGATAACGCGGCCTACCAGTCCACCTGGAGCAATAACCACATCCCCAACTTTTACACCGTCTTTAGTGCCACGCCCCAAAATCACCTGTTGCCACCAGTGATCCGCACTGCGGCCAACCACAGGGGCAGGAATTCCCGGAGCAGGTTGCTGGGAAACGTAGCCCAGTAACTCTTTCAACCGCTGATTTTGGCTTTCCATATCAGCTAGGCGCTGCTGCAAATCCCGCAGCTGGGCATTTTCTAACACAGCCTTCTGAGCCGGAGCCTGTTGAAAGGGGCGGGTCAGAAACTGATACGTCTCAAACAGGAACCTGGCTTCCGTCTGGCGGATAAACAGTGCGGAGCCAATGGCCAGGCTTGCCAGAATAATCTGTAGTCGATGCCGTTCCCACCAGCGACGCAGGGTAAACATTTGAGAAATTTACAAGGTTAGCCAGACTCAGGTTCGATCAGGTGCTTCCAGAAGGAGAGCGGTCAGTTGAGATTAACGGTTTAACCCTCCGAAGCCGTAGAAGGTACTAATAATTGCGTGTACGACTACTGAAGACCCGCTGCAATTGCTGGAAGTTTTCCAGCACTCGCCCGGTTCCCAACACCACACAACTGAGCGGATCGGCGGCAACGTGAACGACAATTCCCGTTTCGTGGCTGATTAAGGTATCGATGCCTTTTAGCAAAGCACCACCACCTGCCAGCATGATGCCACGATCAATAATATCAGCAGCCAGTTCCGGGGGGGTGCGCTCCAGGGTGCGTTTCACAGCATCCACAATCACGGCCAACGGCTCAGACATGCTCTCCCGGATTTCGGGGGCTTTTACGGTAACGGTGCGAGGCAGGCCCGAAAGCAGGTGCAACCCACGCACTTCCATAATCGTGTCATCTTCGACGGGGTAGGCGGAGCCAATCGTGATTTTGATTTCTTCGGCGGTGCGATCGCCAATCACCAGGTTATGAACTTTCTTCATATACTGGGCGATCGACTCACTCAATTCGTCTCCTGCAACCCGTACCGACTCACTCAGTACGGTGCCCTGTAAACTCAATACCGCCACCTCGGTGGTACCACCGCCAATGTCCACAATCATATTGCCTGTAGGTTCGGCAACGGGCAACCCAGCCCCAATGGCAGCAGCAACTGGTTCATCAATTAAATATACTTCCCGCGCACCGGCTTCCTTGGCTGCATCTTCCACAGCCCGACGTTCAACCCCCGTCACCCCACTAGGGATGCCAATCACAATTCGGGGGGAAACCAGCGTTTTGCCTTCATGAACACGAGCAATAAAATGCTTGAGCATGAGTTCGGCGGTATCGAAGTCAGCAATTACCCCATCCCGCAGGGGGCGTAATGCCACAACGTTTCCAGGAGTCCGCCCCAGCATCCTCTTTGCGTCTTCCCCAACGGCCAACGGCACCTTTGCGTCCTGGTCAATCGCCACCACAGAAGGCTCCTGGAGAACGATTCCTTTACCTGACACATAAACCAATGTGTTTGCTGTGCCAAGGTCAATACCCATATCCCGCGAAAGGGAAAAACGCCTGAAAAGACCCACTATCTTCTACGCCTCAAAGAACGAATGATCTGAATATCAAACTGCAAACGTAATCAAAGTCGGATTCTATTACGTTTTTGATCGCGCGTCTAGCGAGGAGCTTAACCCTCTGAATAAAAGATTACTGGGACATTAATAAAGGACTCCTGAATTAAGCTCAGGGAGGGAATCTAATCAAAAGTTGAAATGAAGTTGATAATTATTTTAATCTTAAAAGCCTGATAGTGTTGCAGAATCCGCTTGCAGTTCGCGTTCAAATCAGGAGCGTCTGATTGAAATGGGAGCAGAGAGCGGGAATGGCGAGTGGGATGGAATTAATCGCACATATATTAATCGCACATATGGATCGCACATATGGGAAAACTCTTTCACCCTCTTTGTAGGATTGCTATAATACAATTGTATTGTTTTCATCCAGGTTTCGCCAGGAGTTTTGACAGGCTAAAGGTCCTCAAAGTCTTAGGGTAACTCTGCCCGCGTTAATGAGTACTGCGCCTGGCACTGAATTCCTCTTTCACAAATGATTGAGGACTGCTATAGACTGGGATGCGAGTGGAGGGGAATGGGAGGATTACTAAAGTGATATGTGCAACCTCACAGAGAATTGGTATGAGTTGTAATTTATTAAAACCGGTATAGCGATTGGGAATCGAATATGAGTCTTAATTCTGTAACTCTGGTTGGTCGAGTGGGCGGTGAGCCCGATGTGAAATATTTTGAGTCTGGCACGGTGAAATGCAGTCTCACCCTGGCAGTCAATCGAATATCTCGCAACACTGATCAGCCAGACTGGTTCAATCTGGAGTTGTGGGGTAAGCAGGCTGAAGTCGCTGCTAACTACGTGCGGAAGGGGAGTTTGATTGGTGTGAGCGGTTCCCTCAAGTTTGATCACTGGAAGGACCGCAACACGGGGACGGACCGCACCAAACCAGTCATTCGGGTGGAACGGCTGGAGTTGCTAGGCTCTCGTCGTGATAACGAAGCCGAAACAAGTAGCAACGGTTACGATGACGAGTTTTAAGACCTCCGAAGGTGTTCAGGACCGAGTTTAGTACACATTTAAAGCATCCAGGGAGTGGGGGCTTTTCCCCCAGCCAGGGGTTCCACTCCTACACCCTGTCCTAACCACAGTGACTACCACTATAAATCTCAGGCCCAAAGCGGAAACCTGTTAAAACAGGTTCAAACCCTGACACACCTGCATTTCATACCACTTTAGATTTTGGATTTTAGATTTTAGGTTGTAAAATCGTTGCAATCGCTGGTTTCGTCAATCGATCTGCCAAATCCACAATTTAAATCGGTATCAGTCAGTTTCAAGTGACTTTAGCTATGAGCCAGAACTTTGGTTCTGAGCTTAATTCAGCGCCAGTTTACTACAGTCACTTTTGGTTCTCCCGGCTTGCCGGTGAAAGAGTCGCGTAAGCTACTCTTTCATCTCAAACGAAATCCCTGGAATATTGATTTTGTTTTGGTGATAAGCGAAGCTTATCACCAAACTCTCAGGAGAGTCTCACTTTTTAGTAACTGATTTGCAGTGTTACAGAAGCTTCTACTTGCTGGTCACCGCCGATCACCGGAGTAGGGGCAGCCGCAGCTTGTTTTAAGGCATCAGCTTCGGCAAACACAGGTCGGGGAGGGGGGGTGAAGGCTCCACCAATCTGGATATTCACGACATCTCTGCGAACCAAACCAAGGGCACTGAGAACAGCATCCGCCTGTTCCTGGGCATTCTGGGTGGCTTTGCGGAGAGCAGCTTTGTGGGCAGTGGCGATCGCTGCATCCGATGCGACGAAGCTTACACTGTCAATCCGGGTCGCCCCTGCTTTCACAGCCTCATCCAGCACGCTCCCGGCTTTTTCTGTTGCTATCCGAAAGCTGACAATATTGCTAGCGGTGTACCCGGTGAGGGTCTGAGTGCCACTGTCATAACGATAGGTGGGACTCAGGTTGATGCCGGTCGTTTCCAGTCTCTCAACGTTGCGGGCCTTTAACAACGTCACAACTGAGTTAGACCGCCGCGCTACTTCCTGCTGCACCTCGTTAGCCGTTTTACCTTGAGCCTCGACCCCCAGGCGTATCTGAGCCAGACTGGTTGCCGCCATCTCCGTTCCTCTACCTGTGACGGTCAGCGTTCTCATGATTTTCTCCTGAGCAAGAACCGGGTTAGGGACCATCAGACTCATCATTCCGGTACTGATTGCCAAAGCTTTTAACCGACTCCAGCGGGCGGGTTTTCTAACCTGGACAGTGCGAGTCATAAGCAGGGTTTCTCCTCCACCTAATTAATTTAGATGTTCCTAATCTGCCATTGAATCGGAAGAATGGTGTTCCCGGTTACAATTTTGGAAACTTCTGGCAATAGCTATTATTGGTCGGAAGACGGATAGTTTATCGCAGGTTTTGAACTGAAGATTTTAGTACAACAAAACGAAAGTTTTGTTGAGTGTGCGGGGATTCTGCCCCTGCCTAGGGGCTTTGCCCCCAAACCCCATGTTGCAAAATTTAGTGTTTGCAGCACTAGATTAAAAGAATATGGATTTTACACTTGAGGCAATCATCTCCCCACTCCCTCTCCTTTCCTGACTAATAACGAATAACGAACAACTACATGTCCGCCATTCTGGTTGAAAATTTAAGTAAGACCTATCCCGTTGCAGTCAAAGAGCCTGGGTTAAAGGGAACGGTGATGCATTTCTTTCAGCGCACCTACCGTCAGGTGAAAGCTGTGCAAGATATTTCGTTTCAGATTGCGCCTGGTGAAGTTGTTGGCTTTTTGGGGGCAAATGGGGCGGGGAAAACAACAACCCTCAAGATGCTGACGGGATTAATCCATCCCTCGGCCGGACGGGTAGAGGTGGCCGGGCACATTCCATTTCAACGAAAACCGGCATTCCTGAAGAAAATCACGCTGGTGATGGGACAGAAGCAGCAGCTAATCTGGGATCTGCCTGCAATGGATTCGCTGCGAATTAATGCAGCCGTTTATGGGATTCGGGATCGCAAATTCCGCGATCGCATCGGCGAACTGACGGAAATGCTTGCCCTGGAAGGCAAACTCACTCAACCAGTCCGCAAACTTTCCCTGGGCGAACGGATGAAAGCCGAATTGTTGGCTGCCCTGATTCACCAACCTCAAATTCTTTTTCTCGATGAACCAACCCTGGGGTTAGACGTCAACGCCCAAGTTAGTGTGCGAGAATTTTTACGGGAATACAACCAGCGCTACCAGGCAACCATCCTTCTCACCAGCCATTACATGGCAGACATTACGGCCCTTTGCCCACGGGTACTGGTCATTCACCAGGGGCAGCTGGTTTACGATGGCAATCTAGAAAGGCTAGTCGATCGCTTCGCCCCCTGTCGCGAAATTACCGTCGAACTGGCAAACTCCTATCCCTCTGACAAACTCTCCCTGTACGGTGATTTGGAGGCCCTAGATGGTCAGTCGGTCAGGTTTCTGGTGCCCCAAGAAAACCTCACCCGTACAGTGGCCAGGATTCTGGCGGAGCTGGAGGTGTTAGATCTGGCGGTTAGCGAACCTCCCATTGAAGAGATCATTGGGCGAGTTCTCAAAGCAGGGGTGGTTTCATGACCATGAACAAATCGCAGGTGAAAGGCGAAAAACATGTTCTGTCCAGTATCCTGCCAGCCTTCCAACGAAACCTGCGCATTGCTGGAACCCTACTTTCTGTTTACTATGCCTACATGGTGGAATATCGGGCGGAACTCCTGTTGTGGGTGCTGTCCGGTTCGTTGCCGATTATTTTGATGGGCCTCTGGGTAGAGGCCGCCCGCAGTGGGCAGTTTGGTCTGACATCTGTAGACTTCGCTCGTTACTTTCTGGCAGCCTTCATTGCCCGACAGTTCACGGTGGTCTGGGTCATCTGGGAATTTGAGCGAGAGATCGTGGAAGGGAGGCTGTCCTTTCGCCTGTTACAACCCCTGAACCCAATCTGGCATCACTTTGCATCTCACGCAGCGGAACGCCTTGCCCGCCTGCCCTTTGCCTTTGGGCTGATTGTCCTGTTCTTTCTCCTCTATCCGCAGGCTTTCTGGCTCCCCAGTCCGACGACTCTGGCTCTGTTTATGGTCGTCATCATCCTGGCCTTTGCGCTCCGATTTTTGATGCAATACACCCTGGCCATGTTTGCCTTCTGGATTGAGCGGGCCAGTGCACTGGAGCAGTTCTGGTTTCTGTTTTATCTATTTCTGTCAGGTCTGGTTGCCCCGCTGGAGGTTTTTCCGCCACTGGTGCGGGAAATTGTGCTCTGGACTCCCTTCCCTTACCTGATTTACTTTCCTGCCAGTTTACTAGTAGGGTTACCGGTCAATCTGGGAAAGAGTCTGCTGGTGATAGTGATTTGGACCGTGCTGTTTTTCTTGGCGTACCGCTGGTTATGGCGTCGAGGGTTGCGGCAGTATTCAGGAATGGGGGCGTAGGGGTGATGGAGTGGAGGTTAGTTGTTGGTTGTTCGTTATTAGCCAGGGAGAAGGGAGGAGGGGGACTCAAACCTCAAAACTCAGAACTCAAAACTTCCCCTTCCCACTCATCTATATTCAGCCCCGATGGGAATTTAGCCCCGATGGGAGCGATACTTTCGCTGCCGATGCTTTGCGAGGGCTTTGCGCTTTTCTTTCTCAAGCGGAGTTTCAAAGTGCCGATTTTTGCGAATATCCTGAAAAATCCCTGCCTTGGAAACCTCGCGCTTGAAGCGCCGCAATGCGGATTCAATTCCTTCGTTTTCTCTCAAAACTACTTGAGTCATCCGAGTCTCTCCTCTTGCTAAGATTGTTTGCCAGACAGTAACGCATTGCTAATGGTCTGGGGGATGGCGTTCAGGGCATGGGGCACTCTAAATACCATTCCTGGGCAGGACTACCATTTGTTGAACGCCGGAAGACAGCCCAAGCACTCCTCAGCAGGCTGGGGTAGCCAGCGTATTCTGCTGAAGACCCTGAGGCTCAGATTCAGAAAGAATGCTTAGTAGCGCCGATAGCCTCCGCGGTTGTTACCCATGCTATCTCTGGGAGTGTTTCTGTTTTCGCGAGGCTTTGCTTTGTTGACCTTCAAGTCGCGCCCCATCCACTCGGCTCCATCCAGCGCTTCGATCGCAGAAGCCTCTTCTGCCTCGGTACCCATTTCGACGAAGGCAAATCCTCTCATTCGCCCCGTTTCCCGATCGGTTGGTAACTGAACTCGGCTAACTGTTCCGTATTCTCCAAATACTTGCTCCAAATCTTCCTGTGTAACCTTATAGGACAGATTCCCAACGTAAATCGACATAATGTTTCCCAAAATCAATAAAACAGGTGTAGAGATTTAGATTCGGAGAAACATCTGTCACTAAAACTAATGGAAGGTTGCAGAAAGGTTTCAGAGCCGAAAATAATCCTTACTAAGGCACTATAACACAGGAAGCAAATTTGATGGGTCGTTATTGGCAGGTTTTGACGTTATTTTGGACAACCGCGATCGCCGCTGAACTGGAATATCGCGTCAATTTTTTGCTGGCTGCCCTTAGCAGTTTGGGCGGGTTGGCGGGCAGTTTATTCGGGCTGTTTTTATTTTATCAGAATGATTATACCTTCGCGGGCTGGAGTTGGGAGCAGGCTCTGGTGGTGCTGGGAGTATTTACTCTGCTCCAGGGATTTTCCAGCACGTTTCTGGCTCCCAACCTGAATCGGATCGTGCGTCACATTCAGCAGGGCACCCTGGACTTTGTGCTGCTCAAGCCAATTAATTCTCAATTCTGGCTCTCGACCCATACCCTTTCTCCCTGGGGATTTCCCGATCTGGTGTTTGGATTGATTGTGATTTTCTATGCCGGGATGCGCCTAGGGCTGCATGCGAGAGATTATCTGCTCAGCCTGGTGCCGATTCTGTTTGGTTCTTTGATTCTCTACAGCCTCTGGTTTATTTTGGGAGCGACTAGCATCTGGTTTGTCAAAATCTACAACGTTACTGAAGTACTGAGAGGGTTGCTAGAAGCCGGACGGTTTCCCATGGTGGCCTATCCGACCGCCTACCGATTTTTCTTTACCTTTGTAGTGCCTGTCGCTTTCCTCACTACGGTGCCAGCAGAGGTAATTTTGGGCCGCGGTGAAATGGGTTGGACGTTGGGTGCGGGGGGGCTGGCGATCGCTCTCTTGTTTGCCTCTCGGGCCTTCTGGCAGTTTGCTCTCCGGTTTTATACCAGCGCATCAAGCTAATTGGTTTCAAACGATTTCAAACGAAAAGAGGCTCAAGTTAGAGCCTCTTTAACTCAGGTGTGAGGTGAACTCAGTAGTCTGTTCGGAGCTTCTTCAAGGGTGAAATCCCTGAAAAAGTAACCTCTACAGCCAAACTCTAGCTATCCACTCAACGTTGACAAATTCGTTCTAGAAAGTTGACAAATTTCTTAGAACGAAAATGTTGTCCGAATCGTACCAACAAACTGGGTAGCATTGTCGCTATTTCCTTCAGGATTGATAATAGCGAAGAAACCCGGAGTCACTGTGATGTTGTTGGTAACCCTGAAGCGATAGAATGCTTCCACATGAATCGGAGTATCCTCATCCTCACGATTCACGTCATTATCAACTACATAGGGAGGAATACCCACCAGTAGTCCACCCAGGTTTCCTTTCTTCAGCAGATCCGGAAACCCTAGGAAAACCGCTGCATTGAGAATTTGTGCCTGGTCACTATTACTGCGCCGATTGGCCCACATGTAGCCAAACCAACCACCAAAAATAAAGCCCTTGCCAATTTTCCACTGAAGGTTTGCACCAACCGTATCGTTGGAGGTGGCAACAGCACCAAAAGGCCTGCGGGCAAACTCAGATCCGGTGCTAGCAGTGATGTTGACATCTGCTCCTGAATAGTAGGAGTGATTGTAAAACAAACCCAGTGAAAAGTCCTTGAATGGCCTGAGTACGAGCTGGCCGATCGCACTATAGGAACCATTGAATAAGCCGTTCTTAGGTAGTGGAACATTGCTGCTAGTGTCAGCAATATACCCTGCTTGAAGGTTAGCCCAGTCTCCTAACTTTAAATCAAACGTAAGCCCCGCACCCGAATTGCCACTTCTGAGAAAGGGATTAAAACGACCAAAGCGAGAAACTGCACCGGTACCACTGCTTTCAAATGGGCTATTGGAACTGATCAGTGCATCATAAAACTCGGTGTTAGTCGCATCGATTTGAACCCGCAGATTATCCCCAACGGGGAAACGGTAGTAAAGTTCATCAATCGCAACCGCATTGTTATCGCTACCGTCAAACGATAGACGGGTCATGTTTGTTCCAGTAAGGTTACCACTAAAGGTAGTAATATTTGCTGCCTGAAGACGAGTGCGCAGGCGATCTTTACCCGTAAAACTGGTGTCAAAGTTGAGACGAACCCGGTTCGCCAGAATCGCCTGGGTGTTGTCAGCCTCATTGACCCTAGGAGTAATGATGGTACCATTACCCCGACGTGTTGCCGCATCACCCCATGTATCGGCGACCGCAAAGATTACTTCACCTGATAACTTCGTGGTGGTGGAAAACTGCTGCTTCTCCAGCGTTGCAGTCCGAACTTCTAACTGATCCACCCGACCACGCAGACCTGCCAACTCTGCTGCAAACTCTTCCTGAAGCCTCTGCAACGTCAGTAAATCTTCTTTTTTAACTAGGTCAGCCGTCGATGCGGCAATCAACTCACTGATCCGATCCAGACAGGCATTGAGACCTGCGGCGAATTCATAGCGGCTGAGAGCGCGATTTCCGCGGTAGGTCCTATCAGGGTAGCCAACGATACAACCGTAGCGCTCCACCAGGGATTGCAATGCCTGGAAGGCCCAGTCCGTTGGTCTTACGTCAGTCAGTTGAGAGACCGAAGTGACCTGATTAAGAGCACTGGCTTCCACGCTTGCCAACAAATTGCTAACAGAAGGCCGAGGCATAGAGGAGGTAGATGCATCATTCTTGAGCACAG
This sequence comes from Leptolyngbyaceae cyanobacterium HOT.MB2.61, assembly GCA_023511615.1. Lineage (GTDB taxonomy): Bacteria > Cyanobacteriota > Cyanobacteriia > Leptolyngbyales > Leptolyngbyaceae > Leptothermofonsia. The sequence goes on along the minus strand of JAIMBL010000072.1, from coordinate 571 downwards.
ATGCATCGGCCACTAAAACTGAAGCAGACTTCGCTTGATTCGCTTGAATCGTTTCCTGCTCTGCTAAAGCCTCTCTGGAAGTTTCAGCAGAAGCCACAGCAGAAATAGCTGTAGCTCCTAGGAATACAGGAGTTAACCACAACGCATTTCGAACGGTTCCAAACATGCTTCCTTCCTCACATCCAATTGTTATGCAGTATCGCTACACACCTTCATTTCAGGTTCGATCCAGAAATCGCCGAGCCCGAAACAGCAATGAACACTTTAAGAGTTATCAACAAACACTAATTCAGTGGTTGAAACCAAACCACATTCTAAAGCTACAACCAAACCTAATCAATTGAAAACAAACAGATGGGTAATAGATGGTTAAGGTTATCTAAAGCTCTGGTTAAAAGTGTTTCTAACTATCATTAATCATCACTTTTAAGAACCAACATGGATGGTCTTCCTGCTAATCGAGTCTAATTCTCAAAGCCTTTACCTGAAAAAGACGGTAGTGCATCAGGATAATGTGGGGTAGGTTGCGATATTGTGCCACGCCCAAGAACGAGTTGTTAATCCTGCCCGC
>JAIMBL010000071.1 GCA_023511615.1 Leptolyngbyaceae cyanobacterium HOT.MB2.61 | reverse complement strand
GGGGAGATAGGAAGAAAGAAGAAAAGAGGAAAACAAACCAGGAGGCAGCAGACAGGATGGTGAGTGGGGTTCTGTCCGCTGCTGCCGCTTTAGTTAGAAACAAAAACAATTTTCCCTGATAAGAGAACCTATCCGGGAAATTATTCTGATTAAAGTCTCCAGATTACCGCAGTTCTGGCCGATGTTGCTAAATAGAAGGATAATTGAAGGGTTCAACTCATAGCAGTCCTATCCGAATTGTGGAAGGACTTTCTGGAAGGGAAGATTTGTTACTTCTTTCTTCTTTATGCCCCCAGCTCCTAATCCCCCACCTATCGCTGTCTTCAAAAATTAGTATGCGCCCGCTTTCGTTAAAATCACTTGAATCGTTCGGGCAATCAGGACCAGATCATAAAGAGGATGCCACTGACTCTGGTATTGCAAATCTAACCGGACAATTTCTTCGAAGTCTTTTATCATTGATCGCCCATTGACTTGCCACTCCCCAGTGATACCAGGTTTAACGCAGAGCCGTTGCCAGTGATGCAATTCATACCGGGCAACTTCATCCCTGGTTGGAGGACGGGTTCCCACCAGGCTCATTTCACCTCGCAACACATTCCAGAATTGGGGAAACTCATCCAGACTGGTTCGACGGAGAAACTTTCCAATGCGTGTGATACGAGGGTCTGATTCGTTTTTGAAGATGAGCCCTTTGGCTTCGTTTTTGATCGCGCCTTCAAGAGTTCGGCATTGTCTACCATCGAGCGGAACTTGTAGATCCGAAAAGGACGCCCCATTAAGCCATATCGTTGCTGGGAGTAGAAAATAGGACCGGGACTATCAAGCTTAATGGCGATCGCAACTGGGATAAACAGAATGGCAAGGAAGATTAACCCCACCAGGCTACCCAGGATATCAACCGCTCGCTTAAAGATGGATGAAGCTGAACGGTGAGGAGATTTTAAGTCTGCTGGAGCGATCACAAAGGAATCCATGGGTGTCATGGGGAAAGCAGACTGCATAGCTTCTTCCAAAGACAACACTAACCGTATAAATACTGAACTCTAATTGGCATCACTATAGTGCCAACCCCTCCAACCGCGATAGTATCCGTTAGAACACGGAGTGAACTTTTCTCAGGAAATTAATATTATGCTTTTTGTATAAAGATTTGGTGAATTAATGGTAAATCCACTTCCCTTCGGTTTTACCAATTCCGCCAACCACCCCTGGTTTCAGCTTTCCCATTGAGTTGAACGGGACGGATCTGAAGGAGGGACTGATACTCCTGGCTGCCAGCCCAGCGGTCAATCTCTCTGGCTCGTAAAACTGGAACCGGATGGGTTAACTGTTCAGTCATTGCCTGCTTCAGCAGGGCACCGAACTGGTCTTCACTAATGTCGTCGTAGGCTCGCGCCTGCTCCAAAAACGCATCGAGATTCAACTGTTCTACCAACTTGGGGGAACCACCAGAGAGTTTCATTAAAACAGAGGCTACTACTCTGGGGTTTTGAGTGGCTAAGAGGGCGGCGCGATCGCAGGTCAACTCTGCGCAACGCACCCATTCCAACAACTGCGCCTGTAGACCCTGCGCCACCCCTCCCAGGCTGGCTAATTGAATCAAAATATTTGCCAGAGTCAGGTAAACTCCGTGGTCGCACTTCAAATGTCCCAGTTCGTGAGCAATCACCGCCTGGATCTCTTCAGGATTCAGCAAATCAATCAGAGCTGTATGAATAACAATGAACGGCTTCTTGCCCCGCATTGCAAAAGTATAGGCATTAGGAACGGGATGCTGCCGAACGTAAAGCTGCGGTGGCTCCAGATCGAGAATCTTGCAGGCTTCCAGCAGCAACACATGAAGGTTGGGAAGCTGCTTTTCGCTAACTAAAACACTAGAAGCAATGTTATCCAGATAAAAAACTTGTTCAGCCAGAGGTCCCAACAGGTTGCGAATCACCATGTCAAAGGCAGGCAGTTGCTTTAAGTTAGCAGTGGCCCGTAAATCCAGGGGATGACGAAAGTGATCGGCTCTCAGACCAATGAGGGGCTTTTTCAGGAGAGACATACGGTCAAGTCAATACAGCCTCACCGTCAGTATAGCGAGAAGTGACACAAGGGTGACGAAGAGTGAACGGAACTCACGACACATGAAGGGTTCTGAAAATACTCCAAGAGTTAACGCTAACTCACTGTGACGAAGAGTGAACGGAACTCACAACACATGAAGGGGGTCTTGGAGCATGCCCCCTGCACCCCCAGTGTCACCTTTGCTCTTTAAATTTGGTGTAACATTCCTCACCCTACCTTTGTCGGGGCCAGCAGTTCATCAGTTTCTGTACTGCCAGAAACTCTTTGAATTCGGGCTCCCAGCTTTTGTAGCTTGGTATCCAGGTTTTCATAACCGCGATCAAGGTGATGAAGTCCCTGGATGGTGGTTTTCCCATAAGCTGCCAGACCTGCCAGCACCAAAGCAGCAGAGGCTCGGAGGTCAGTTGCCACAACAGGCGCACCCGACAGCATGGGAACTCCCCGAATAATGGCATGGTTTCCCTTCACTCGAATATCGGCTCCCATCCGATTAAGTTCCGCCACATGGCGCAGGCGGTTTTCAAACACGGTTTCGGTGATCACGCTGTCACCCTCGCTTAAGGTCAGGAGTGCCATAAACTGCGCCTGCATATCCGTTGGAAAGCCAGGATAGGGAAGAGTTTCAATGTCAGTTGCAATGTGGTGATTGGCAGAAGTAACTCGCAACCGATTGGGACCTTCACTCACCACCTGAACACCAATGGCTTGCAGCTTGGCAATAACCGCTGCCAAGTGGTCAGGCACAACGGGAGATAGACTAATTTCAGAATGGGTAATGGCTCCAGCAACCAGGAAAGTCCCCGCTTCGACCCGGTCAGGAATGATGGAATAGTCCGTTGAATGCAGGCTGGGTACGCCGGAAATAGTGATGGTTTTGGTACCTGCGCCTCTGATTCTGGCTCCCATTGCTCGACAGAAATTAGCCAGGTCAACCACTTCTGGTTCCTGGGCCGCATTTTCAATGATGGTTTCCCCATCGGCCAGAGTGGCTGCCATCATCAGCGTTTCAGTAGCTCCAACGCTGGGATAATCGAGATAAATGCGGGCTCCCTGAAGTCGCTTGTGCGCCCCTCGGATGTTGGCATAAACCATGCCATGGTCGATTTGTACATCTGCACCCATCGCCTGCAACCCACGCACATGCAGGTCAACCGGGCGGGCTCCGATCGCACAACCTCCTGGCAGTGGAATTCTGGCAATCCCTAAACGCGCTAACAAAGGACCAATCACAAAAAAACTGGCGCGCAACTGGCTGACTAACTCGTAGGGCGCTTTTGATTGAGAGATGTGGGAAGCATCAATGGTCAGGCAGTTTGCCTGCTGCTGTAGTTTGACGCCAAGCGCTGCCAGAATCTCGCTCATACGAGTCACATCCACCAGGGAAGGGACGTTCCGAATTTGACATTCCTGGAGACAGAGTAGTGCCCCAGCCATGATGACCAGGGCCGAATTTTTGGCTCCACTGATGGTGACATGCCCACTCAGCGGGGCACCACCCCAAATGTGCAAAACGGAATTGCTTTCCTCTGGAGAAGCAGGAGAGTTGGGTAGAGTCGATGAAAGAGTAATTGGTCTATCCTCCGCAATCGATAACGAGTAAAACTTTGAAAGTTTTGGTTTAGATTCTACAGGAAAGATTAAGGTTGTCCAGGAATTCACTAAAAGGAACGATCGCCCCTAGTCAGGTTATCATCCCTGAGGAAAGGCAACTTTATAGACTAAAATAATTGACACAGGTATCAATTTAGGGAATGATTAAGAGTCGCGGCTTTGTAGCGAGCAGGCGGAACTGGCGGAATTGGCAGACGCGCTAGATTCAGGTTCTAGTGTCCGCAAGGACTTCCGGGTTCAAGTCCCGGGTTCCGCATATTATTTCCTCCAAGGAGTTGGGCAGGCTTTAGGAACAGTCTGTCCAATTGTTTGTTTAGTTTCATTAAATTTTATTTATAGATTTGCTTCGGCTTGTAACAAGATTTTAATGCGAGAAAGAGAGAAAGATTGGTAATACAGGTACAGGACCTCACTCTCTCCACCCCCCCCTTACCTACTAACAACCCCAACAACTAACAACCAGCAAATCCCCTCCCTCCTCACCCATCACCCTTTCACTCTCCATATGCTCACCAGTCTTCAGAACCCCCTGGTCAAGCAGATGCGGAAGTTGCATCAGGCAAAGGAGCGCCATCGGCAACAACTTTTTTTATTGGAGGGAACTCATTTATTGGAAGCAGCTTTCACTGTCCACTGTCCGCTAGTCACAGTTTGTTGTACGGTTGAGTGGCAAACCCGTCATCCCAGGCTTTGGGCGCAGGCGAGTCAGCAAGCCCAACGGGTAGAGGTTGTCAGTCCAGAGGTGATGCGGGCGATCGCCACTACCGTTGAACCTGATGGTGTCGCTGCCACAGTTGAACGAATGGGAATCCCCAGGCCTACCTTCACAAGTTTGGGCTTGATACTGGAAACCATTCAAGATCCCGGTAACCTGGGCACAATCATTCGCACAGCAGCAGCCGTTGGAGCAGACGGATTACTGCTTAGTGCTGATAGCGTTGACCCCGACCATCCCAAGGTGCTACGAGCTTCGGCAGGGGAGTGGTTTCGGGTGCCAATGGCATCCAGCCAGGATTTAGCAAAGGAGCTATCCCACTATCAACAGCAGGGCATGCAGATTGTTGCAACTTTACCAACTGCTCCCCAAAGCTATTGGCAACTTGACTTGCGAAAACCAACATTAATCCTGCTTGGTAATGAAGGAGCGGGCCTTTCTCCCAACCTGACAGCACAGGCCGACCACACCTGCAAGATCCCCCTGAGTCAAGGAGTGGAATCACTCAATGTCGCGATCGCCGCTGCCCTCATCCTGTATGAAGCCAAACGGCAGAGGGTTCAGGTAGCGGGGGAGGGGAGAGAGGAGAGAGGGCTAGGGGGGGCATGAGGGAGTGACCAACTAACAACCAGCAACTAAGAATTAAGAACTCTCCCCTTTCTCCTTCTGTTTCTCAATAAATGCTTCAATGTCGGCCACAGCCTGTTCAAAGGTACTGAGATCGAATTGAGGCGGCGGGGTTGCTTTCAGTCCTTTTGGCTGGGGGGAGTCTGGATGAGCAGGCTGGGTTTCCGGCGACTGGAGCGTATCGTGCAGTTGGTCAAGGGATTCCATAAAAGCTCTGGCTGCGGCACGACGCAATTCTCGCTGACGCTGGTTAATCATGTGCTCGACTCCAAAAAAAATAGGGATTCCAAAAGTCAGCCTGTATTTTTGTGGATTTTTACACGTCTGGATCAAAATCAAAAGCCTGATTGTGACACTCTAAAATGAATGACTGCGGTTAAGGAGGGGGGATGGGCCTGAAACCTGAAATTTAGAATGCCCAATCTTGAACTTAATGACTGCACCTGAAGCGATCGCAATCCAAAGGTTGCCCAATCCCCCCTTTCCAACTGAAAATAGTGAAGAATTGGTTCTCCTGGCTTGCCGGTGAAAGAGTAGCGTAAGATACTCTTTCATCTAAAGCAAAATCCCTGGAGTATTGATTTTGTTTTGGTGATAAGCGATGCTTATCACCAAACTCTCAGGAGAGCCGAGGAATTAGTGGGAGAAAGCTGTGAGTCAGTCATTTGATTACGATCTGGTCATTGTTGGAGCTGGTGTAGGGGGGCACGGAGCAGCACTCCACGCCGTTAGTTGTGGATTGAAGACTGCCATTGTTGAAGCCGCGGACATGGGTGGAACTTGTGTCAACCGTGGCTGTATTCCCTCGAAAGCACTGCTGGCTGCATCGGGGAAAGTACGGGAGCTACGCAATGTCGAACATTTGAAAGCCCTGGGAGTCCAGGTCGGGAACGTGGAGTTTGACCGGCAGGCGATCGCGGACCACGCGAACAGCATTGTTACAAAACAGCGAGAAGCCCTGGTGAGTAGCTTAAAGCGCCTCAATGTGGACGTGATTCATGGTTGGGCCAGGGTTGCAGGAGTTCAGAAAGTAACCGTGGCAACGGCAGAGGGTGAAAAGACCATCACCGCCAAGGACGTTATTCTGGCTCCCGGTTCGGTTCCCTTTGTGCCACCCGGAGTTGAGATTGATCATAAAACGGTTTTTACCAGCGATGATGCGGTTCGCTTAGAGTCACTGCCGCCGTGGATTGCGATTGTCGGCAGTGGCTACATTGGTCTGGAGTTTGCTGATGTCTACTCAGCACTGGGTTGCGAAATTACCCTGATTGAGGCACTCGATCAGCTTATGCCGGGCTTCGACCCAGACATTGCCAAACTGGCACAGCGGGTATTAATTACTCCCCGCGATATTGAGACTAAGGTGGGTGTTCTGGCCAAGAAAGTCACCCCCGGTTCGCCGGTAGTGATTGAGCTGGCCGATGCCAAAACAAAGGAAACGGTCGAAGTCTTGGAAGTGGATGCTTGCCTGATTGCAACCGGGCGTATTCCTTTCACAAAAGATCTGGGGCTGGACTCGGTTGGCGTGGAAACAGATCGGCGTGGGTTTATTCCAATCAATGATCATCTTGCCGTGCTGGCAGGAGGAGAGCCAGTTCCTCATCTGTGGGCGATTGGGGATGCGACTGGCAAAATGATGCTGGCACATACCGCTTCGGCCCAAGGAATCGCGGCTGTCGAAAACATCTGTGGAAGAACCCAAACCGTTGATTACCATAGCATTCCAGCCGCCGCATTTACTCACCCTGAAATCGGCTTTGTGGGAATGACCGAACCCGCTGCCCAGGAAAAGGGAAAAGCGGAGGGATTTGAGGTGGCGGCGGTGCGGACTTATTTTAAGGGAAATGCCAAAGCGATCGCTGAAGGTGAAACCGAAGGCATTGCCAAAGTCATCTATCGCAAAGACACCGGGGAGGTGCTGGGCGTTCATATCTTTGGTCTCCATGCCTCCGATCTGATTAGCGAGGCAGCCAGTGCAATCGCCAATCGCCAATCCGTTCATTCCCTTGCTTTTCTCGTCCACACCCATCCCACCCTATCAGAGGTACTGGATGAGGCTTACAAACGGGCGATCGGGGCTCATTAACGAGCCAGATTCCCGATTACTTTCCTTTGGCAACTGTAAATTTTTCCAGTTGCGTTACGCTATCAAATAGTTTCGATGACCTTCAATTTGGAGAGGTCAGCTTCCCAGTGACTGGTCTATTCATCTGCCCTAACTTAAGTCTGACTCGCAAAGTTAATGGAGATCCGTCGTCGTCCCCCAAATCCAATCATTTCGGTTGAGGAAACACGCTATCAGGTGAAAGTTCCCGGTAGCGATCCCCAACACATTCTGGAGGAAATTGTCTGGCACAAAGAAGGTGAGGTTGAGCGAATGCGGGAGCTTTTGCCGCTAGTTGAGCTGCAAAAGAAGGTGCGCGATCTCCCTCCACCTGCCAATTTTTTAGCCGCGCTGAAGCATGGTAAGACTCGACCTGCCGTCATTGCGGAGGTTAAAAAAGCTTCCCCTAGTAAGGGCATCATTCGGGCAGATTTTGATCCGGTAGCGATTGCCCAGGCCTATGAGCAAGGAGGAGCAACCTGCCTTTCTGTTCTGACCGATCAAAAATTCTTCCAGGGTAGCTTTGATAACCTCTCCAAGATTCGGGCTGTCACCGATCTTCCCCTACTATGTAAAGATTTCATCCTTTATCCCTACCAGATGTATCTGGCAAGGGCCAGCGGTGCTGATGCGGTGTTGCTCATTGCAGCCATTCTTTCTGACAAAGACTTGCAATATTTCCTCAAAATTGCCAGAACGTTGGGAATGACTGCGCTGGTTGAAGTTCATACCCTGGAAGAGCTGGATCGGGTGCTTTCCCTGGACGGAGTGATGCTTGTGGGCATCAACAACCGCAACCTGCAAGATTTTTCAGTCAGTTTACAGACCACCTGTGACCTTCTGGCACAGCGGCAGAAGCAGCTACAAGCCCGTGAAATTCTGGTGGTCAGTGAGTCAGGGTTACATACCCCTGCCGACCTGAAGTTGGTGGCAAATGCGGGGGCAGGGGCCGTGCTGGTGGGCGAATCTCTCATGCGCCACCCCGACCCTGCTGAGGCTTTAGTCCAACTTTTGCCAGCTTCTGTCGCTCCTTCTTAAACTCCGGTAGTTTGCGATCGCTCGTTTACCTCTGGTTCATCGCTCCCTGTTTCGCCCTGCTGGTTCGTTAATCCGGTTCGTTAATCCATTAAGATAGGTCGCCTGCATGGAACCCATTCCTCTCCCGTCCCACATTCATTACGAACTGCTACTTCAGCTTCTGGAACGTCAGACTATGTTTGCTGCCAATTCTAAGCCTGCTGTGCAGGATCAGGTGCATCAACTCATCATTACCCTCCGCAAAGCACTGGCTCAGCAGAAACAGCTAGAAGAAAGTTGTCAGCACCATAAGCTACCAATCGAGTATCGCTGGTCTTTGAATGATCTGAATCTGGAACCATCGAATACGCAAACCGTTGCCAGCCTGTCTCAAGAAAGCATGTCTTAGAAGGGCACCCTTGAGATCCCCGACTTCTTCGCAGGTTGAGAAGCCAGAGATCTGGCACACATCGAACTTCCGCAACCTGTGGCTGACTCGAATTTCTGTGGCTGACTCAAATTTCTGTGGCTGACTCAAATTTCTCAAACTTCGTAAAGAAATGGGGATTCTGTCCCATCTACGATTACATTCAGAAAATTGATAGCTCTCCTGGCTTGTCGCTAACTTAAGGCTCAGTTTTTGAGGGGTCAAAGTTCAAAAAAGTTTCGGCTAGAGTTGATTTACAATGTCGGCACTCTTCTACGAAGTCTACTAAGGTAGATCAGGTTCGCTTTTAGAAGGGGTGAGCAAGCCAGCATTTCGGGAGGTCCTGAGTGTCTGAGCCAAATATCGTTCATGATTCCTGGACGGCAGAGGGCAGTCTATGCTCTGACGGGAGAAATGCTGCGGCAGAATCGACCATCGCCCCTCAAGCAGCAGCCCAGCTAGAGCTTTGCTTTGATCCCCTGTTGGATCCCGATTTTGAGCAGTTAGATCCGGTAGCTCAGGCAATTATTCAAAGGCTGAAGCAACGGGCAGCGGAGGAATTGGAGCACCAGCGGCGGTTGTGGGAAAAGGAACAGGCTGTGTTGCTGGCGGAATTGGTGCAGGTGCGATCGCTCTCCCATGGACAGATTGAGCGCATCCATCACCTGGAACAGGCGCTCGATCAATCCCAGGCTTGCCTGAACGAAATGCGTCGCCAAATGATTGATCAGCAGTTTCTGGAGACCCAACTTGCCTCGACCGAAGAGATTGCTAACATTCAGCAGCAGGCGATTGTCCGGCTCAGACGACAGCTTGCCGAGCAGCAAGAAACACTGGAACATCAGAAAACGAACCATCAAGAACGGGATCGCAACCTGCAAGAGTTGCTGTCGATGATGGAAACCCTGACCCAGACCCAACAGGCTGAGCTAGAAAATCTTCGCAGCCAGCTTGCCCGCGATCGGGCGGAAGGGCAAATTTATCAGCAATCCCTGGAACATCAACTGGCGGAATATAAATCTGCCTTCGGCACCCAGCAGCAGCGGCTCCTGGAACTGGAAACCACCTCTCTCTGTGCCCGCACGCGAATGGCTGAACTGGAAGTACAACTGGAACAGGCCCAGGCGCAGGTGAGGGAACTGACCCAAACCCTAAGCGATCGCCAGGCCACCTTCGACCAGGTAGAAGCAGAGCTAAAACAGGCCCAGAAGAACCTGGAAGACCAGCCAACTCTGATTGTAGATGGTCCCCAGTCAACCCATCACACTCGCTCGAAAAAGGCTAATCCTGAGATTGAGCGGGAACTCGCGATCGCCCAGACAAAGGTTGAAGAACTGGAAACCGAGATTGCCCGCCAACTAACCACCCAGGCCATGCTTCAGCACGCCTGCCAGGAATTAGAAAAAGAACGAGAGCTCCAGCAGGCTCGTATCACTGACCTGGAGCGACAGACGAACGAAATGCAGGAGCAAATTTTGCGCCAGGCCCAGCAAGCCAGTGAGTACGAAACGGCAGTTCAGCATTGGAAAGACCGCTATGTTAATAACCAGAACCAGGTACTGAAACTTAAAGAACTGCTGGAACAGGTGCTTCCCAACCTTCCGGTGGAAATTGCCGAACTACTGGCTGCTATCCAGTCATCAACGAGTAGTATCCCCGAACCTGCCAGCCCAGCCCATCTAGCCTCTCCCAGTGTGACTCCCACTCCCAGGGTAGACCTGCCAGAATTCCTGATGCGCCGTCGCAGCTATAAGACAAAGCGATCGTAAGGCTTAGCTCACCCGCCGCAGGTAACCTCTGCCTCTCACAGATACACTATTTCTCATGATTACCCTTTCTTGAAGCGTTCTTGAGCGGCACAACTCTTAAAGAATCAGTATTGTCCCAGTCATTGCGACTGAATTATGTAATCCTGGATCTGGCACAACTTGATGGAACCTTTTTGAGCTAAGGGACAGACTAATGGACGACAAGCTGATGTTGATGATTCCCGGTCCCACACCCGTACCGGAGCAGGTTTTGCTGGCTATGGCGAAGCATCCAATTGGGCACCGTAGCGGCGACTTCTCCAACATTATGGAAGAGGTGACCCAGAATCTGAAGTGGCTGCACCAGACCCAGAATGATGTGCTGATTTTGACTGCGAGTGGTACGGGAGCGATGGAAGCGGGCATTATTAACTTTCTCAGTCCGGGCGATCGCGTACTGGTAGGTGCCAATGGCAAGTTTGGCGATCGCTGGGCCCAGGTTTGTAAGGCTTACGGAGTCCAGACAGAAGTTATTTCTGCGGAGTGGGGGCAGGCCCTTGACCCGGAACAGTTCCGCTCTCAATTAGAGGCAGACAAAGAGAAGACCATCAAAGCAGTGATCATGACTCACAGCGAAACTTCAACGGGTGTTTTGAATGACCTGGAAACGATTAATCGCCATGTCAAAGCCCACGGTGAAGCACTGATAATAGTGGATACTGTCACGAGTTTGGGAGCCTTCAATGTTCCTGTAGATGAGTGGGGGTTGGATGTAGTGGCTTCCGGTTCTCAGAAGGGCTACATGATTCCCCCCGGCCTGGGATTTGTGGTCGTCAGTCCCAAAGCGTGGAAAGCCTACGAAACTGCTAAGCTGCCTCGTTTCTACCTGGATTTGGGCAAGTACAAGAAAGATGCTGCCAAAAACACTACGCCCTTTACCCCTCCAGTTAATTTATTTTTCGCACTGCAAGCCGCCCTGCGAATGATGAAGGCAGAAGGACTGGAGAACATTTTTGCCCGTCACATTCGGCTAACCCAGGCCACCCGCACGGCGATCAAAGCGATCGGTTTACCTCTGTTTGCGGCTGATAATGCGGCCAGCACTGCTATCACGGCAGTCGCTCCCGATAAAGTCGATGCCGAACAAGTCCGCGCTGTGATGAAAAAACGGTTTGATATTGCCCTGGCAGGTGGGCAGGATCACTTGAAGGGGAAGATTTTCCGCATCGGTCATCTGGGGTTTGTTAGTGATCGCGATATTCTCTCAGCTATCGGCGCATTGGAAGCGACCCTGCAAGAATTGGGCTACGAAAGCTTTACCCCAGGGGCGGGAATCACAGCTGCTGCCAGGGTCATTGCCAATTCTTGAGGAGCAAAATAATCGACTGCGCCAGTATGGCCTGGCAAACCGCATCTGTCCGCTAGCTCCTCCCCCGCTCTCCTGCCAGCATCTTGGGGGAGGGGCGTACTAGAGATTTGCGGTGATTCGAGTAATCATTGGAGTGGGGAGTATTGGCGGTGAGCAATTCTAAGTTGAACCGATAGCCCACATTACGAACGGTCTGGATCAGGCTGGGCTGGCGCGGGTCAGACTCTACCTTTTTTCGCAGAGACAGTACATGGGTATCGACTGTGCGGGGGTTATCAATGGCATCGGGCCAGGCGCGCCGCAGCAGTTCTGAACGACTCAGGGGCATTCCACCAGCCTGAGCCAGAACGTAAAGCAAACTGAATTCCTGAGGAGTCAGATCAACGAGTTCACCCTTAAACCGTACCCGACGATGAACCAGATCGATTTTGAGGTCGCCGTAGTCCAGCAGCGCTGGAGGAGTAGTTGTCTTGCTGCGACGGGTCAAAGCTTCAACGCGAGCCAGAAATTCCTGCATACCAAAGGGTTTGGTCAGGTAATCGTCGGCTCCTGCCCGTAGGCCCTCTACAATATCGGCTTCGGTATTCCGGGCAGACAGCATCAAAATCAATGCCTGCTGTTGCTGTTGCAGCCATCGACAAAACTCCAGACCGTCCCCATCTGGCAACTCCGCATCCAGAATCACCAGCGTTGGCTGACGATGCAAAAACACTTCCCTGGCCTGATGAATATCTGCAGACTGATGAACTACGTGTCCCGCTTGCTGGAGGTGCCAGCCCAGTAGTGATCGCAGATGGGGATTTCCCTCAACGATTTGAATACAAAAAGCTCCCACGGAGGCGTGCATTCCTTTAAGTTTGTGAGTTTAAACCTAACAGAGCCTTTTATCTGGGTTTGTAATCGCTGCTACTGTGAGTTGGTGTGATCAATCCATGACAACCCTGAGATAGAGCGAGAACTTAGTTTAACAAAGTTAAAATAAATATGGAGACTGGTTTTGATAGGATGACAATCCGGGATGATACTTATCTTATTTGAAGTTAACTCACGGAAGCAGCATCGATCAGGGTTGTCCATAGTCCTTCAGTTGCCGTCTTCGTTCTAATAACTTCTCATCGACCATGTTGCAGGATACTCTCACCATTCGCTACTACCAGAAGCTATCCGATGCTGTGGTGGATCTCTGGAATCGGGGTTATCGCTTTGATGAGTTGCGTCTGTATGTGGATGGTTACATTGCCGCTCTCAAACACACCAATAGCCTGGAGCCCTATCTGATTCACCGTCTGGAAGAGGAAATCACCCGCTACCTGTACGATCCCTCTAACTTCGAGAAACCCGAAACTGAGCGAGACTATTACTAGTGGGGCAATCGGATACTAGTGGGGCAATCGGAAAGCTTTGATCATTCCGCCGGATAGTGCGGAGTATTAGGACTGAGTACTGAAACTGGATTGCTCATTTACATTGAGTTAGTCACCCTCTTTGAGGAGCTGGAAGATAGCTTTAAGGGGCTAGAGGCTAGGGACTGAACCGAATCCTATCAACAGGTTTAGAACATCATTCTCATTCGCTAGAAGCGATCGCGTAGAGTTTGTAAGGCAGCCAGATCTTCCCGGGTGTTGCAGTTGAACAGCATGCCTGGATCACTTACCGTTATTTCCTTGATAGTTTCCTGGGCTAGCCAGCCTTGAAAGGAACGTTCTCCTCGCTCAATGGCAGCGATCAAGCTGGTCAGGCATTTGGTTCGATAAAATCCACAGAGTACATCCCAGCCTTTTTCAGTTCGTGGCAGAAGGGCGATCGCATCTCCACTGCTTTGTAGCTCCCCAGCCCAGCGCTGCAAAACCTTACCCTGTAAACAGGGCAGGTCACAGGCAAGGAGTAAAACCCAGTCGGTTTCTACGTGGGCGAGGGCCTGGGAAAACCCAACCAGAGGACCGTGAGGTCTGGTTTCTGCTGGTAGAGGTTGTTCCTGAATCAGGTGACAGGTCGGGGGAATCACTTCCCGATAGCGCTCAATCCAGGGAGTCACAACATAGACCCTGGAGGTACACTGCAACGCCGCTTCACACACCCGCCGGAGGAGGGGAACTCCTTCTATCTCAATCAGAGCTTTGTCCTGCCCCATGCGCGAGCTTTTTCCCCCGGCGAGGACGATCGCCGATAGAGATGGATTCATAGGGTTTGAAGAATTCGATACGTCAGTGAGATCCGTAACTTTCTAACCTGCTCTCTGCCATGGAAGCGATCGCGCTGTCGATAGGGAATGCTGTGAGCCCACTCCCATCGGGCTTCGTCAGATAAAAGCAACAAACTGCGGGGTTCCAGCCAAATTTTCTGCTTCTCCTGGGTCTTGACGTGGCGAAACTCCATCACACAAGCCGACAGGAGGCTGAGGTCAGCAATCTCCGCAAATTCTGGAGCATCGACATGAAAGCTGATGCCTTCTCCAGGCAGGTAACGGTTGGCCAGTAACTGATCTGGAATCGCAGGCATCAGATTTTCCTGATACAAACGGAGGGCGATCGCCTGCCCCCAGTCTGGCAACGGCTCATGGCTATCTTTCGGTGCAACCGAGCGGCGGGAGAAGGAATAGCGAACTCCAAACTGGCAAACCAGGCGTTGCATGCCAACGTTCTGCCAGCCTGCCTGTTCAACGCCTGCCACCAGTGCCGCTTCCTCAGCTGCGGTGATGTAGTTGGGCAGATACCGAAGCCCTGGAATGTTTGGGACTTCCGGGATGGTTTCAAACAGGGATAGCTGGTGGAGTGAAATTGACATTACGGCAGGCATCAGGGGTCAGGGAGCAGGGGTGCAGAGGGCAGGGGAGCAGGGGTGCAACCGTTGCGCTTCCAACTATTCTAGAAATTAGACGTTGCCGATTGCTGAAATTAAATTCAATTTGCCAGAAAGGATAAGGATATGGTTGCCCCCCAAATAGCCCCCTACGGCTCCTGGAAATCCCCCATCACTTCAGACCTGATTGTGGCTGGAACCATTGGTCTGGGGCAGGTGCGGTTAGATGGGCAAGATATTTACTGGAACGAGCTTCGTCCCACAGAAGCGGGACGCAACCTAATTGTGCACCTCTCAGCCGATGGAATCACCGATATCACTCCCCCTCCCTTCAACGTCAGAACTCGTGTGCACGAGTATGGGGGCGGCTCCTATCTGGTTCACGGGGGAGTGATTTACTTTTCCAATTTTGCAGACCAGCGGTTGTATCGCCAACGAGTTGGGGAAGAACCAACCCCGATCACTCCTGAGAAAGCCTGGCGCTATGCCGATGGAGTGATCGATATTCAGCGGCAGCGGATGGTTTGCGTGCGGGAAGACCATACGAGTGCTGGAGAAGTGGTCAACACAATTGTCAGCTTGAGTCTGGATGGCAGCGAGGTTGAGCAGCCCATTCTCGTTTCAGGTAGTGACTTTTACTCCTCCCCCCGATTCAGCCCCGATGGCTCCTACCTGGCCTGGATTTGTTGGAATCACCCCAACATGCCCTGGGATGGCACAGAACTGTGGGTGGGGGAGATAAAGGCAGATGGTTCTTTGGGAGAGACCTGGAAAGTGGCGGGTGGGCTGGAAGAGTCGATTGTGCAACCGGCGTGGTCACCGGATGGAGTGTTGTATTTTGTCAGCGATCGCACCAACTGGTGGAATCTATACCGCTGGCAGAGAAGACAGGCAGAGATTGAACCTCTTTGCCCAATGGAGGCAGAATTTGGCTCTCCCCACTGGATCTTTGGCCTGTCAAACTATGGTTTTTTGTCGGCGGAACAGTTGGTTTGCACCTACAGCCAGGGGGGAATCTCCCATCTTGCGCTGCTCAACACCACCACAAAGCAGCTAGAGCCGATTGAAACGCCCTACACCGATATTGGTGGAATTCATACTGCACCTGGCAAAGTTGTGTTCACTGCTGGTTCGGCAACTGAACCGACCGCGATCTATCAACTTGACCTGGAATCTCAACAAATTCAGGTAGTGCGGCGTTCCAGCAATCTGAAGATTGATTCGGGATACCTATCGGTGCCACGGGCGATCGCCTTTCCCACCGAAAATGGGTTAACCGCTTATGGCATTTATTACCCTCCCAAGAATAAAGACTACCTCGCTCCTGAAGGCGAACGGCCTCCCCTGCTGGTTAAAAGCCACGGTGGACCCACTGCCTCCACTTCCACTGCTTTCAATCTCCGGATTCAGTACTGGACAAGTCGGGGCTTTGCAGTGCTGGATGTGAACTATGGAGGCAGCACGGGCTATGGGCGGGAATATCGCGAGCGATTGAAAGGCAGGTGGGGCATTGTCGATGTGGATGATTGCGTCAATGGAGCAAAGTATCTGGCCGAAAAGGGCGAAGTGGATGGAAATCGCCTGGTCATCGATGGTGGTAGCGCAGGCGGTTATACGACCCTGGCGGCTCTGACCTTCCGCGACACCTTCAAAGCAGGTGCCAGTTTTTACGGGGTTAGCGACCTGGAAGCCCTAGCAACCGACACCCACAAATTTGAATCCCGTTACCTGGATAGTTTGATTGGTCCCTATCCAGAGCGGAAGGATCTCTATGTTGAGCGATCGCCCATTCACTTTTGCGATCGCCTTAACTGCCCGGTCATCTTCTTTCAAGGCGATGAAGACAAAATCGTGCCTCCCAACCAGGCCGAAAAGATGGTGAATGCTCTCCGTGTTAAAAAGGTTCCCGTCGCTTACCTTCTCTACGAAGGCGAGCAGCACGGATTTCGCAAAGCTGAAAACATCAAACGCACCATCGATGGAGAATTTTACTTCTACTCCAAAGTGTTTGGTTTTGAAATAGCCGATGAAATAGAACCCGTGGCGATCAATAACCTTTAGGTCTCACTGCACTCCCAATTCTTCAATTCTTTAAGAAGTCAGGGATCTGGACTTAAAACTGTTTTCGACCTTGGTAGAGCCAATCCGCTATAAGCTGTAGGGCAAACAACACCACAAAGGCTGGATTGTTCACCAAATAACGACGCCATAACCTTCCCGGTTCCATCGCCAGTCGATACAGCCACTCCAGCCCCCAGGCCATCATCCATCGGGGTGCCTGGGAAACCGCATCACTATGAAAGCTGAAGGCGGCTCCTACTCCAATCATCACCGCTTGCAATCGCCCCTGCTGCCGCGCCATCCATTTTTCCTGTTTGGGGCAACCCAGCCCCACCAGCACAACCGAAGCACCTGAGGCGTGAATCCGTTCAATATCCTGTGTTTCTTCTTCAGGGGTTAAAGGACGGAAGGGGGGAGCATGGGAACCCACGATCGCCAATCCCGGAAACTGCCGTTCCAGATTCACCTTTAGCTTCTCCAGCATGGATTTTGTACCGCCATAAAGGTAAATTGAAATATTTTGCCGTGCGGCGCGATCGCACCAGGCCAGCATCAAGTCTGGACCGTAGACCCGCGATTGATCTCGAATTCCCAACAACCGCAGCCCCCAAACCAGCGGCATCCCATCGGGGGTTACCAGAGCAGCACCATTCACCACTTTCTGAAACTGGGGATTCCAGTATCCTGTCATTACCACATGCACATTGGCCGCCACAACATAGCAAGAAGCTTTTTCTTTCGCCCAGTTCTGGATGCGATCGCAGGCGTCTTCATAGCTCGTCCCATCAATGCGAGTACCAAGAATGAAGCAAGAGAGTGGAGGTTGCATGGGAAGAGGGGAATAGCGAAGGGGAAAGGGTGAAGAGTCAATGACGATGTCTAATGCTTACAAAATTTGCTGATAAGCTGCTTCGGTCAGTTGGGCGAAGTGTTGCCAGGTATAGCGGGACTGTACCTTCTTCTGTCCTGCGGCTCCCATAGTCTGTGCCTGGGCGGGGTTGAGCAACAGATGGAGGATGCGATCGCTAATTTGGGCGGGTTCCTGGTCAACCAGGTAGCCATCAACCCCATCATTAACTATCTCCGCAACGGCTGGAATATTGCAGCCAATTACAGGTTTCCCAAAACTCCAGGCTTCAGTGTATACACCACCAAAGCTTTCCTGATGAGAGGGTACACAGAGAAGGGTGCAGGCAGCGATCGCATCCGTCTTGGTTTGCAAATCAACCATACCCAGCCGATGGATTCGTCGATCCAGTCCCACAAAATCCCTCTCAGACTGCTTCACAGGGGGACCAATGAACACAAACTGTGCCTCTGGAACCTTCTGCCAGACGAGTGATGCTGCCTGAATCAACTGTCGATAACCCTTGTAGGCGTAGTGTTGACCCAGAAATAAAACTATCGGCTCATGAACCTGATAGCGTTTCAAAAATCTTGCGGGGTCTGCATCTTCTGCCAGAAAAGGCGCAATTCCTGTCACAACAATCCGCTCTTCCTTCACCCCCAGTTCAACCAGGGTTCCCTTTTCCACCTGGGTGAGGGCAATTACCAAATCCGCCAGGGTGTAGAGGCGATTGTAGGCCCGGTAACGCCAACCCACCCAGCGCGGATGATGAACCGGCGTCAGCACAAACGGAATCTGGTGCCTTCTAGCAGCCTGAAAAGAGGCATAGCTTAATCCTTCCCGCCCGATGCGAATGTTGTGTAGCAGGTCTGCCTTCGCCGCAAAAGGAGACAGATGACGCTCCAATGTGCGGGCAATGGGGGGCAGAGCCACTGGCATTAAGGGATAGTAGAGTGGCAGGTAGGGAAGCAGGCTCAGCTTTTCCCAGGGGGAAAGCCCCAGCCGATGAACGCGGATCCCATCGATCGCATAGTCGCGACTGGGGGAGGGCGATCGCACCGTTGTTCCCAGGAGCCAATCCGCCCGGTTACTATCCCAATGGCAAACGGTCTGGATTGAATGGCGCTCTTTCAATTGCTGGGCCAGCAGATGCTGGTGGATCTGGGCACCTCCAATGCTGGGTGGATAGGCCGTGATTGTGTAGAGTAGACGCATTGATTTTCTCACTTCATGACTGAGTTGCCAGTCGGCTCAGTTTTGCCAAGCTGTAGTTGCAGAAACTGGATACACCACCAGATCAACTTCGTTAAAAATGCTGACATTCCTTTGCCTATTCCATATTTCTCTAGGTAGTAAAAGAATTGGGTTGGTAAGTAATAAAATGACTTTTTGCTGAGGAATAGTATTTTGAATTCTGTGATTGGCGATCGCCCCACTTTTGATCCATTCAAAAAATCTTGAACTTTTGATTTAATGATGCCCTTATGGTCGATTCGTGCATCTCCCACAATGTAAGCTGGAAATCCAGAACGGGTGGCTTTGAGAATATACATGCTATCGCCATGATAGTGGGGAAATCGCTTCATATCTGGAAAACCAACCTGAGCAATTACAGATCCTGGAATGCAGACACAATGCCCACTCATCTCATTTACCGCAACCACTTCACCCGGTTTAGCTGCCACCCGTTTACGTCCCTGCGCTCCTGTTTCATGGAGGCAATTGAGTTCAGCCAGATAGCCTGCGGTACCAGCGATCGCATCAGGATGGGAACGACAAAATTCAACCAGAAGGGATAGGGTATTGGGATAGGGAAGGCAGTCGTCATTGAGCCAGATGATATATTCAGCCCCCTGTTGGATGGCATATTTCATTCCCCTGGCGATTGCTCCCGTCCACCACAAACTACCATCTCCGTGCAGAACAGTGATTTCTGGATAAGAGTCATAAATCGCCTGCTTCGTTCCATCAGTCGAACCATCATCTACGATGACAACAAAGTATCTTTCCAAATCCCCATTTTGCGCAAGCGATGCCAAACACGATAGTGTAATTGACTTGCGGTTATGAACGGGAATAATGACAAAAACAGACTCCTTCTGAGCCATACCTTTGTTCACAAACAATTTCGAACAGCTATACCAATTTAAACAGAACTCACAACCGATGAAGGGGGTCGGGCTGCGCCCCATACAGAGGACCCCCCCTGCCCCCCATGTGTCACTTTCTTTAAGTTGGTATTAGATTAGCGACTGATAAACAAGGCAAGTTTCCTCCACACATTTTTCCCAGGAAAACCGTTTAACCTGTTCCCTGCCAAGCCGGATTAATTCCTTTGTTCTATCTGAGGAATCCAGTACCCTCAGAAGAGCATCTGCAATACTTTCAGGTTGGTAGGGATCAAAAAACTCGGCTGCATTTCCCACGACTTCGGGAATCGAGCCAGCTTTACTACAAACAACCGGGCATCCACAGGACATGGCCTCCAGGGGAGGAATGCCAAACCCCTCGTAGAGAGATGGATAAACGAATATCGCGGCACCCGCATACCAGGATGCTAAAGTCCCTTCATTCCCAGATACGTGTCTTACCTGTTCTAAATTGAGGCCAAGTTCGTGTAACCAACGCAGTTCTTCGTTAGAAAACGGCTGGCTACCAAAACAGATGAGATTAAATTCAGAATTTAGCCGCTTTGATAAAGCAAAAGCCTCCAGCAAGCGAGCAAAGTTCTTGTATCCTTTGCGTTCTCCCACATACAGGATATAGGGAGCGGGTAGAGCCTTACTATCAATTTTTGATTGCCAGGTTAAGGAGCTACCTAAGTAAATAACTGAGACTTTTTCTGGGACGACATCATAGTATTCCAGCAAATCTCTGCGAGTGTTTTCAGAAATACAGATAATTCTGTCTGCCCGGCGGATCGCCTTCTTCTTCATCTGTACAGTCTCATCAATTCTTGGGAAAAATTGACTGAATTTTTCATGAATCAGGTCATAGACAGTTAATACAATCCTGGTTTCTTGAGGTGCAGACCGTTGAAATGAATAGTAGGTTTCATGCAAAATATCTGGAGTTTGATATTTGAAATAAATTTTACTTAGCAGATGGTTGATGGTTAGTCGTATTTTTCTTGTTTTGGGAATAGGAGGAATGAGTACTCCTGAACGGTAACTGGAATTAAGGTGCTTGAGATACTGATTGATGTATAGAAATGCAGGAATGCTGACCTCAAATTCATTACGAAGTGCAATCCGGCTTGCCAGTTCATAGATGTACCGTGAAATACCTCCGTACATCTGTAACGAAAATATTTGATAGTCATAAGTAAGCTTCATGTTCTTAACATTCAGAATGATTCATGCAAGGTAGGTAGACAACTACAGCCATCCTTTCTTGAGTTTGAACGGAGTGCAGGGGGGGAACCCCTGCGTGGGGG
>JAIMBL010000070.1 GCA_023511615.1 Leptolyngbyaceae cyanobacterium HOT.MB2.61 | reverse complement strand
CCCCCTGCCTGGGGGCAACGCCCCACTTCCTTTTCTTCCAATTAATTATGTCTACCCACTTATTACTGGCCATTAATCATTCAAGGAGATTTTGATAGCAGGTATCCAGCAAAACAAAGGCCAGAGCTAATTTCAGCTTCTGGCCCTTTTTAGCTTGTAATGATTGTGCATTGTGCTAATTCATTGCTAATTCATGTTGCCGAACCACCAGAACTAACGGTGCTAACCAGTTCATTTGCCTCAGCTTCTGCCCGTTCTTTGTCCAGCCGACGTTTCCTGGCATAAAGCTGAATGCTGACGGCAAAGGCAACGACCATTCCAGCTACTACATAAGTAGTCAAATCCGTTGGTAAATTGTTCTTGAAAATAGCCAGCATCACAATCACCACCAGAAAAATGGTTGGTGCTTCATTGAGCCAGCGGAATTGTTGAGCTGTAATTTTGCATTCTCCAGCGGCTAACTGTTTCATGATCCGCTTGCAGTAATGGTGGTAGCCAATCAGCAGCAGCACCAGCCCAATTTTGACGTGTAGCCAGGGTTGTTTCAGAATTTCCGTTTCAGTGCTAACTAATCCAATTGCCATTGCTACCGTCAACAACATTCCTGGTGTCGTGATGATGTTGTACAGCCGTTTTTCCATCAGCTCATACTGCTCTTTCAAAATACTGCGGGCAGGCTCAGGCTTATCATTGGCTTCTGCATGATAGACAAACAGACGCACGAGATAAAACAAGCCTGCAAACCAGGTGACAAAACCAACGATGTGAAATGCTTTATACCAGTAATACGCCATGAATAACCTCTTATAGATTTTGGATTTGAGAACTGGGATTCACTCTTAAAAATCTAGAATCTTTCAGTACCATCGCGCAAAGGAATTTCCAAAATCCAAAACCGCTACACAGCTTGCTTGAATAGACTATCCAGGTAAACTCGCGCAGCCCGGCGATCGCACTCTCCATTTTGCAACAAAAAGAGAGACAGGGCAGCGGCAAACACACGATCCTGATCCCAATCCGGGTGGGTTTTCAGGTAATGGGTGAGGGCATGGTGGAGGTCTTCTGGAATATCTGCCAGGATGCTGACGGTCGTGTTCATGGAAACCTCAGGTGTTGCTTGGGCGGGTAGAAGCTGGAGCAAAAAGCTAATTTGCACCCTGTGGAAAGACGACAGACAGGCCACACTAAAGCCAGCGCTAGGGCTTAGGCAAGAACCAGACGCAACTTCTGATGGGTCAATCAGCTACGTTTAGTTTTAGCTCAGAGCGCTCGCATTAAGGCGTAAGTGCTTCATTCTGTTCGTGGTCAGGCAGCTTTGTCAATGCTTCGAATTGTTGCGATCTGCTGCAACGCGAAAAAGTGCCAACGAAAGAATGGGGATTGGAGGCTGATCCCCGTTACATAACATTACAATTGCCGATACAAACGAGCCATTTCCAATGGGATTCGCAAAAATCCCTGGAAACATACAAAGAACCGATCCTGTCGTCAACTTCTGTGGAAAAGTGAGCAAATTCTGTGGAAAACTTTGGGGAAATCTGTGGAAACCTTGTGGAAATTCTGTGGAATTCTTGGGGAAAACTCCAGTGAAAGATAAGAATTGCAAACAGTCAAAAAGTCAGGAATTGTTGAACCTCTGTTAAGCAAAACGGTGCCACTCTGCTGCCTGCTGGTGAATGGCGGCCATTTCTTCGAGGGGTATTTTGTCCAGGTTTTTCAGGATAAAGCTCATACGTCCTTGAGAGCCAAGTTGACTGCGGTGGCGGTTCAGGAAGTCCCAGTAGAAAAAGTTGAAGGGGCAGGCGTCTTTTCCGGTACGGGCGATCGCCCGATAGGCACACTGGCCACAATAGTTACTCATACGGTTGATGTAGTTCGCCGAAGCCGCATAGGGTTTGGATGCCAGCATGCCCCCATCCGCAAATAACCCCATACCAATCACATTGGTCTGCATCACCCAATCATAGGCGTCGATAAAGGCCGCATGAAACCAGGCTTCGACTTCCTGGGGCGAAAGCCCGGCAATCAGGGCAAAGTTGCTCAGGACCATCAACCGCTGAATATGGTGAGCATAACCCGTTTCCTTCACCTGGGTCAGGACCTGGTGCAGGCAATTCATATCCGTTTCCCCTGTCCAAAAGAACTTTGGCAGCGGATGGGTATGGTTAAACTCGTTACGCTGGGGATAGGTATCGTCTGTGTAGTGATAGACGCCATGCATGTATTCCCGCCAACCCATCACCTGACGGATAAAGCCCTCTACGCTACTCAAATCCCAGGAATCCTGATTCTCCAGATAAGCTCGCTCCGCTGCCTCCACTACTTCCAGGGGATGAAGCAGCCCAATATTGAGGTAAGGAGAGAGCATGCTGTGCCACAGGGTCAGCTCTCCAGTAAGCATGGCATCCTGGTAGGGGCCAAAACCGGACAGGCGGGTGTGGATAAAAAAGTCGAGTACCTGGAGAGCCTGCTGCCGGGTGACGGCCCAACGGAAGGGTTCAATTTGCCAGTACTGATGATTTCGTTGAAACAGGTCACTCTGCTTTAACCAGTCAATCACTTCCTGAGTGATGGCATCGGGTTCAAACCACAGGGCTTTTGGGGTTTTTAGGCCACCTTTAGGAGGTTTGCGGTTTTCTTTGTCAAAGTTCCAGCGTCCACCCAGGGGGCGATCGCCCTCCATCAGCACCCGAAAGCGGCGACGGCTTTCCCGATAAAAGTCTTCCATCAGCAGACGCTTACGGCTACCCGCCCACTGCATGAAGTCTTTCTCATCCCAGAGGAAGCGGTTACTGGGAACGAGGGTGATTTTGCAAGGCAAGGTCAGGGTTTGAAGCCATCGAGCAAAGGGACGGTCAGTGGGAGCCATGAGCCGTAATTCAGTGATCTGGTGTTGCACCACCCATTCCTGAAGTGGCATCTGGAAATCCTCTGCTGCTCGATAGTAGCTTACCGACCATCCTGCCTGGCGCAATTCTTCGGCAAAGTGGCGCATAGCAGACCAGACCAGCACCAGCTTTTGCAGGTGGTAAGGCATTGCCCGACTGTGGTTGAGTGATTCAATCAAAATCACAGGGGTGTGGGATTTCTGCTGATAACAGCTTTGTAAGGCTGCCTGCCCCTCCCATAGCTGGTCGCCTAACACCCAAACGCCTATCGTCATCCTGGCTCCCTAAAACTCCAGTGGCCTTCTTCCTATTGGTACGAGGGGATGAGGTAATGGGAGACAGAGTGATTCCCATCACTCCACCCCATCGTCACACCATCACTGTAAAACTTTTGCTCAGAAGCGCCAGACCCCTCCGAACCTAGTACTCTGTCAAATTGAATTTGACGGTTAGTGAATACCCAGGAAGTTGATGGGAGTTAAATTTTGACGGGTCGCAGACCCTCAAAATTTTCCTGGCGGAACACTAGCACATTGAGGAGGAGGGGTGGGAGGTATTGAATGGGAGATATAGTGAAGGGTGGCATTTTTCAAGGGGACTTCCCTCTGGGATTCCCTATAATCGGCATAGTTTGCTAATCGGCATAGTCTGCGATCGCCCTACCGCCCATGACGAAACCCAAAATCATTGTGCTGGACGATGATCCAACGGGGTCCCAAACCGTTCACAGTTGTCTGCTATTGATGCAATGGGATGTGGAAACCCTGCGGTTAGGGCTATCCGATCCAGCTCCGATCTTTTTCATCCTGACCAATACACGGGCTCTAACACCTGAAAAGGCAGCAATAGTGACACGGGAAGTGTGCCATAACCTGAAACAGGCCATTTCCCTGGAAAACATCCATGATTTTCTGGTTGTCAGCCGCTCTGACTCCACGCTGCGAGGGCACTATCCAATTGAAACGGACGTGATTGCTGCAGAACTCGGCCCCTTTGATGCCCACTTTCTGACCCCTGCTTTCTTTGAAGGCGGACGGATCACACGGGATAGCATCCACTACCTCAAAGTGAATGGAGTAAACACTCCCGTTCATGAAACTGAGTTTGCACGAGACTCCGTATTTGGCTATCACCACAGCTACCTGCCAGATTACGTGGCTGAAAAGACCCAGGGACGAATCACTGCAGATAGGGTCGAGCGGTTTTTACTGGCAGACATTCGTGCAGGCGTTCTGGAGCGGTTGATGAATCTGCACGATAATCAGTGCTGTGTGGTGGATGCAGAGGTACAGGCAGACCTGAACCGTTTTGCTACGGATGTATTGATGGCGGCTTCCCAGGGCAAGCGGTTTCTATTTCGCAGTGCCGCCAGCCTGTTAACAGCCCTCGCAGACCTGCCTCCCCAACCGATCGCGGCTGAAGACATGGCCACCTATGTGCGTGCAGGCAAGCCTGGTGCGGTAATTGTCGGCTCTCACGTCAAGAAAACTACTGAGCAACTAAAGTTGCTGCTGCAACAACCTGGTACGGTTGGCGTTGTGGTAGAGGTTGCCCGCTTGTTGGAAACCACAGGTGATCCACGGTTGGACCTGCTGAGTGCGATCGTCCAACAGGTAAACGAAATCCATGCAGCTGGAAAAACCCCCGTCATCTACACCAGTCGTCATGAACTGATCTTCGACGATGTACAGACGCGTTTGAATTTTGGTGAAGCTGTTTCTGCTTTGCTGATGGATATCCTGCGTCACCTGCCTACCGATATTGGTTTCCTAATCAGCAAAGGTGGAATTACCTCCAACGACACCCTCAGCAAAGGATTGGCCCTCAGAACCGCCAACCTTCTGGGTCAGGTCATACCAGGCGTTTCAATGGTTCGAACTCCAGCAAACCATCCTCAATTTCCTGACTTGCCCATCGTATTATTTCCAGGCAATGTGGGAGACACCCACGCCTTGGCAACCGTCTATCAACGCCTGAGCAAGCACTAATAGCTAAAGTCAAGCAGGATTCTCAGGCTCCAGGCTGAAACGTTTGTGGCAAATCGCTTGTCAGACTTACTTAAGCAGGCGATGCAATTTCATCTCCTTGTCTGTGCATCTTGAGATGGAGCAGCCAACCAGTTTTCCTGAAATTTTCCTGATAGCACAAACTTCGGAAACGTATAAAACTGCTCAGTGTACAGTCGAGTCATAAAATTGAAGCCGTTGCGAAAGGGGGCTGGAGTTTTTGCCTCCAGCGCGTGTCCTTGGCGCTGCAATCCCAGAGATACAACCGCTAAACTAACCCACATCAAGGCTGGCAAGGGCTTTCGCTGGGCGATCGCACTCACCAGCCCAAGATGTGCGGCAATGAACAGAAGGAACGGCAATCAAATGGATCAGCCGGTTGATTCGGTGAGTATGGACTTGAGCATAAGTATTCATGGTTAATTCCCTTGACAAGAACAAGAGGATTTTAGCTCCTGAGAGCCGCAACTTGCCCCTTGCTTCAATTGGTAATCGAGGACATTACCGAGTCGATCGCGCTCGATCTCACAGCACCGCAGCAGCATTGCCTTCAACTGTTGCCGACCGCGCTGCACCCGCGACTTTGCGCCAGATAGAGAAAGTCCCAGGCGTTCTGCTGCTGCTTTTTGAGTTATTCCCTCTAGTTCTACTAGCTGTAGGGCTTCCCGGTAGGTGGAGGGTAACGCCTTGAGCATCGGCTGCAAGCAGGTGGCGAGTTCCTGGTTCGAAGTAGCAGAGTCTTCCTCATCAGGGTTAGCCGCTAGCTCTATCTCTCGCTCGGTAGCCACGTCCCACTGCCTGGAGGAAGAGCGGTAATGGTCAATTACAGCATGGCGGGCAATCTGAAACATCCAGGATACAAGGCGATCGCGATCTCTCACGGTGGAGAGGCGGTGATGAATCCGCAGAAACACTTCCTGCAAGATGTCATCCGCATCAGCGGGGTTGTTCACCCGTTGTTGAATGAATCGGTACAGGCGATCGTGAAACTCCTGCCAGAGTGCTGTCAAATCCTGATCCATCACCACTTCTCCTGTTGGTCAAACTACCGACAGCCACAAGATGCAGGCACTGCTGTTGCCGTACCACAGCAGGATGTCTTTTCCTCTGCTTCACAGCAGGTAGCCTGTTCACTAGCATCACAACAACTGGACGCCGCCGCAGGAACCAATGGTGCCTGCCGACCGGCAAAAAACTGCCTTAGGTTGTCTGTTACGCCAGTATAGGGTTGGGGAGCCGCTGATAGTGTAGATGTGTCACTGTAGATCGCTGCCAGAATTGCATCGACAATCATCCCGACCGGGGCCTCGGTATACTCTTCGCCGTGATAGCGCCAGACTCGACAGGCAACTCCCCCGTTGCAACCACACAGATCGCTACAGGCATCGCAGGGGCTTTCCACCGTCTCTAAGGCAATATCCAGACCATTGATACGGATGGTAGGGGAGGTGACAAACTGGTACTGGCGAGCTTGTTCTTCTGACTCAATCAGTCGTTGGGTGACAGACACCCTAGTGCCGGTTGACTCCAAAACTCCCTGCAAAAGCGCGATCGCCCGCTGAATGTTTGCCAACGAACCAACACAGCGGTTACAGGTGTTGAGGTCTAACGCCAGTAATTCAACTTCCACAGTACGAAGGGACTGAGAAGGGATCATCTGAGAATTCATACAACTGTTCTCCAATCTAGGAATAGGAACTGAGCACAACCCAATGCTCATCTTGAAAGACGGAGAACTGACAGAAAGGACGCAAAGTCTGATCGGTACGGTTTAGAGAAGAAATCCTCAGCTATGAGAATCTATGCAAGCCGTGAGAGGCAAGAAGAAACCTCCGATACCCTTGAGGATAGGATGTTTCACTTCCACTCAACGATAAATCTCGGAGGTTGGTATGAAGATACTCGCAATTGACCTCGGAAAACTCAAGAGCCTGGCTTGCTTGTTCGATACCGAAAACCAATCAGGCCGAGTATGAGACGATCACGATGTAACAAGTTGCTCTGGCAGACTTGCTGTAACGGAAACACCCCCAGAAGGTGGTGATTGAAACCTGCACCAACAGCAACTGGGTGGATGATATTTGCCAGGAGCATGGCTACCAAGTTTTGGTTGCCAATCCAATCAAGAAGCCTAGCAATGGTGCAACGTGAAGCGCAAAACGGACAAGGATGATGCGCTCAAACTGGCGAAACTCGCTGCGCTTGAGCAAATTGGCCCCGTTTATGTTCCTGCCCCCGAAACTCGCCAGTATCGACGCTTAGTGAAATACCGCAAAACTCTGGTCTGGCGAATGAACCAAATCAGGAACAGCATTCGGGCGCTATTAATGGCACAGGGGTTAACGATGCCTGCTTGATCCAAAGCCTGGACGCTTGAGGGACTCGCAGAATTAGGCAAACACCGCAAACCATTCGCCGAGTGTGGGATTAACGAATTATGGAAAGGAGAAGTGGACATGGAATTCTTCGAAAGAGAAATTTGATTCAAGCGTTGCTCAATCAGGGATAGCCTGGTAACCTCAAATTGACAAGAACCTGAAATCTCTAGCGGTTTTTATATCAGCACCGAAAGTCTTTGGTGCTAATTCCCATGATTTTTTAGAGACAAGGAGTTGATTAAAAATGCCACTTTCAAAACGTTGCCTTGCAGAATTCATTGGCACTTTCTGGCTAGTCCTTGGCGGCTGCGGAAGTGCCGTCCTTGCAGCGGCTTTCCCTTATCCTGTGGGTGCTGAAAAGGGAAGTAACTATTTTGGTTTGGGCTTCTTAGGTGTTGCCCTGGCTTTTGGGTTATCTGTATTGACAATTGCCTATGCGATTGGTCATATCTCAGGTGCTCACCTTAATCCTGCTGTTTCCTTTGGGCTATTTGCTGCTAAGCGCTTCCCTGGTTCAGAATTGCTGCCCTATATTGTTGCCCAAGTGCTAGGTGCCATTGCCGCAGCTGGCATTTTATTTTTAATTGCAGCTGGTCGTCCAGAGTTTACGCTTAGTGGTGCTAATCCACTAGCTACCAATGGTTTTGGTGATCATTCTCCCGGTGGTTATTCTCTGTTAGCGTGCTTCATTGCCGAATTGTTACTTACCTTTTTCTTCCTGTTGATTATTCTGGGTGCTACGGATCGCCGTGCCCCTGAAGCGCTGGCTCCTGTTGCGATTGGCTTTGCTTTGACCTTGATTCACCTGATTAGTATTCCCGTTACTAATACTTCGGTGAATCCAGCTCGTAGTACTGGTCCTGCCCTCATTGTATCTCTTGGTGGCCGTCCAGAACTGTTTGGTCAACTCTGGTTGTTCTGGATTGCCCCAATCCTGGGCGCGGTGCTGGCAGGGATTCTTTACTACTCAGTGTTTGAAGTCCCAATCAGGGAAGAGGAGCGAGAAACAGCTAGTGTGTAATTTTTAACACATCGTGTTTTCTAGAGCTGTCCTGAATCAGTTGTGAGATGTAGAGGCTTTGTGAGAGGGAGTTCTTGCGGAACTCCCTCTCACAATCCAAATAGGATCGCTATATCTCGTATTTTCTATCGTTGTTTTCGTTTACAGAGACATTGTCATACCGATTGGTATTAAAACTCGAAGATAGGCCAATCAGGTTTTCGGTAGTATGCGGTCATGTCGTCGAACTTGCGGAGTTCTGCTTGATAAACCCAAAATTCCTCGGAACTGCTATCACTCCACTGCTGGTTGATTTCGGTAATGCGATCGCCCAACATGCTCAAGTTCTCAGCAGGGGGAATGTCCCCAAAATAGCCCAGCGTGATGTGGGGAGTGAAATAGTACTGCTGTTCAATGCCTAACCCAATCAGGTTGCGATTCTGGTAAATGGCACGGCGGAATTTCAGAATCCGTTCATAGGAATACTCGTCTACGGGGGCGAGGCAAACCGCGATCGCACGGGTCATCACCATCAGCCCAATTGCGTGGAACTCGATCGATTGGTCTTCGGCGATCGAGTGGCACTGCACAAAAATCTGAGCAATACACTGCTGAAGCTCTGTTTCAAAATTGGGATTCTCTTCGCTGGCAGCCCGATAGGCGCTGTCCCAAATTAAATCAGCCAGTGTCAGGTGAAAACTCTCTGGCGGCACCGGGGCGAATAGCCCCGACCCCAACTGCTGCAAAAGCTGTTGCTGACAGTGTTTCATCTGCTCATACAAGGCAGCATTTTTGGGGTCTTCACTGCCGGGAGGCGTAACAATCGTATACCCCGGAAAAGGAACCGCTTCCCGGCCTTTTTCTACGTGCGGTCGAAACTTGGGCGACTCCTGAATAAGCTGCACCTGGGACCGATACGTCTCTGGCAA
Source organism: Leptolyngbyaceae cyanobacterium HOT.MB2.61 (assembly GCA_023511615.1). Classification (GTDB taxonomy): domain Bacteria; phylum Cyanobacteriota; class Cyanobacteriia; order Leptolyngbyales; family Leptolyngbyaceae; genus Leptothermofonsia. The sequence goes on along the minus strand of JAIMBL010000070.1, from coordinate 12,104 downwards.
AATTAGACGCATGGCTCGATTAAGGTAAGTCTGATAATTCTCGTCCAATTGCGATCGCCTCGTAATGCTGTTTCACAAATTAAGGTTACCCCGTCGTAACCCCTTATCTATGGTAAGAACACAAGCCCCATCCTGAAAATGTCCAGCCGCAAGTCTAAAAGAAGTTAGGCTCTCCTGAGAGTTTGGTGATAAGCGTCGCTTATCATCAAAACAAAATCAATATTCCAGGGATTTTGTTTGAGATGAAAGAGTAGCTTACGCTACTTTTTCACCGCCAAGCTGGGAGAATCAGAAGTTATTGGTTGTTAGTTGTTAGAGAGGGGTGAGGGGTGAGGGGAAAACAATACAATGACACAAACGGGGCAGGAGGTAGTATCCCAGGTGCCAATTTATCTCTACTGGGGAGAAGATGAATTTGCGATCGCTCAGGCTGTCAATGCTCTCCGGCAGCGGGTGCTTGATCCCAATTGGAGCAGTTTCAACTTTGACAAAATCACCCCTGACCAGCCCGATGCAGTCATCCAGGCGTTAAATCAGGCAATGACGCCTCCTTTTGGCATAGGAAATCGGCTGGTCTGGCTGGTAGACACCCCTCTCTGCCAGCGGTGCCCGGAAGATCTGTATGCCGAATTGGAACGGACCCTGACGCGCCTTCCCGAAACCAGTGTGCTGCTGTTGACCTCAAGTAGCAAACCGGATAGTCGTCTCAAGTTCACTAAACTCTTACAAAGGCAGGCTGAAATTCGCGAATTTCCGGTGATTCCGCCCTGGAAAACGGATTTATTGGCTAAACAGGTGCAGCAGGCCGCTAAAGAAATGGGGGTGAAGTTGACGGCCGGAGCAGTAGATTTACTGGCTGAGGGAGTTGGTAACAACACTCGCCAGCTTTATAGCGAGTTGGAAAAGCTGCGACTCTACGCAGGCAAGGCAAAGCAGCCTCTGGATGAAAGCGCGATCGCCACTCTCGTCACGACCAGTACTCAAAACACCCTGCAACTGGGAACCGCCATCCGTCAGGGCCAGGTTGCCCAGGCTCTTGGCCTGGTGACAGACCTGTTACGCCAGAATGAACCAGCTCTCATGATGGTCAAATCGCTGATTGGGCAATTTCGCACCTGGCTGTGGGTGAAGCTGATGCTGGAATCCGGTGAACGAGATGAGCAAAAAATTGCCCAGGAAGCGGAAATGAGCAACCCCAAACGCCTCTATTTTCTTAAAAAAGAAATCGAGCAACTGTCCCTATCTACCCTGCTCCAAACCCTACCCATTCTGCTGGAGCTTGAAGCCAGCCTGAAACTGGGAGCGGATGAACTTTCCACGCTGCAAACTAAGATAATCGAGTTGTGTGAACTGTGCCGGAGAGGGAATTTTCCATGATTCCCATTCATGTGATTGGGATCGGACTGGATGGTGCGGCAGGGCTACCGGACGCCGCAAAGCGACTGATTGAGCAGGCAGCCCTGCTGGTGGGCAGTTCCCGCCATCTCAGCTATTTCCCAGACCATCCTGGCGATCGCCTGCTTTTGAACAATTTCACCGACGCGATCGCCCAAATCCGCCAACTTTTAGAACAGGCAAAGGGCTCCCCGTCTACCCCTCAATCCCTATCTCCCACTCCCTATCCCCCACCCTCTATCCCCCAAATTGCCATCCTCACCTCTGGTGACCCCCTCTTCTTTGGCCTCGGTCGCCTGCTGCTGGAGGAATTTCCAGCCGAGCAACTGACCTTTCACCCCCATCTGAGTTCCATTCAACTAGCCTTTAGCCGGATTAAACTACCCTGGCATGATGTCCGGTTTGTGAGTGCCCACGGGCGATCGCTGGATGAATTGACCCAGGCCCTGCACGAGGGGGTCGAAAAAATTGCCGTATTGACAGATGGCACCAATACCCCTGAAGCGATCGCCAATCTGGTGCAGGGCCTTGACCTGCCTGTTTGCTACAAATTCTGGGTTTGTGAAAATCTGGGTGGAGCGAATGAACGCATCGTTGAAGCATTCCATCCCCGCTCGCTCCAATCTCAGGAATTTGCCCCCCTGAATGTGGTCATTCTCCAGCGTCTGGCGGCATTAGAAAAATCCTTAGATCTGTCAGCATTACCCCTGCTGGGAATTCCGGATCAGGCATTCTTGAGCTTCAGCGATCGCCCCCGGTTGATGACTAAACGGGAAGTTCGGGTACAAATTCTGGGAGAACTGGCCCTTCAACCGCTCCAGGTAATCTGGGATATTGGCGCGGGTACCGGGTCTGTTTCCATCGAAATTGCCCGCCTCTGCCCAGCTTCTAAGGTGTACGCGGTGGAGAAAACGGCGATTGGTTCCACTTTAATTGAGAAAAATTGCCTGCGATTCCAGGTCAACAACGTAACTTCAATTCATGGAACCGCCCCTGCGGCCCTGGAAACGTTGCCACAACCCGATCGCATCTTCATTGGTGGCAGTGGCGGTTATCTTGCTCCCATTCTGGATTTTTGTGGAGAGCGATTAGTATCTGGCGGGCGAATCGTGCTGGCACTGGCCACCCTGGAGCACCAGAGTGAGGCATTACGCTGGTTTGCCGAACAGACCGAGGAGAGAGCGGGGGAATGGGAGACTGAGGGAACAGGGGAATATAGGAGCAGGGGAGGACAGGAGCGAGGAAAGGTCGGAGCGGAGGAGCAGGAAATGGCCACCCCAGCCTCTGAAGGCCATCCGTCCCAAAGCAAACCCAAATGGCATTACCGCCTGCTCCAGCTTCAAATTTCTCGTTCCTTGCCAGTGGCGTCGTTAACTCGCCTGTCGCCGCTGAACCCAATTCTGCTTCTGGTGGCTGAAAAGATTCGCTAATCAATCACCCTGTGATCCGTGACTTTCAGTTCATGGATATTCCAGACAATGCCGCCCAGCTCAGGGTATTCAATGCCTTCAATGCGATCGCGGGCCGCCGCCATAATCCGTTCCACCACCAGCGGAATCCAGGGCAGGTATTCCTGGGTAAGCTTTTGCGTCTGGGCATAAATGGCTTTGCGTTTGGTTTCATCCAGTTCCTGGGCTCCTTCAATAAAAAGCCGCCCGATTTCGGCTTCCCAGTCGGCGACCACCCGCCCTTCAATCGGTGGTTTACCTGGGAGGGAGGGAGCATTGAAACTGTGCGATGCCCCATCCGGCAACCAGATATTGGCACCATCATTTGGTTCCCGGCTACTGCCCATCGCCAGCAGGTAGGCCTCCCAATCCAAGGTGTTGTCCAACTTATCCAATAGAACATTGAAATTGAGTGGTCTCAGATCGACCTGCATACCAATCTTGGCCAGATCTTGCCGGATTTGGGAAATCATCTGCTCCCGAATCGTATTTCCGGCGTTGGTCATGAGCGTAAACCGCACCCGGTTCCCGTCTGAGTCCAGCAGTTGCCCTCTGGAGTCGTACTTAAACCCAGCATCCAGCAACAATTGCCTGGCTTTTGCCGGGTCGTAGTTATACACCCTGAGTCCCTGTTCGGGAGAAAGATAGTAGGGGCTTTGGGGAATGAGTGTGGAGTTAATCAGCGTACCCAGCCCACGATAGATGGTGTTTTTCATCTTCTCCCGGTCAATCGCATAGGCTACAGCCTGCCGAAACGACACATTGTTAAACCAGCGAGACTTGATTGGATCAACTAAGGGTTTTCCATTTCGGCGACCCTGGTTCAGGTTAAACGCCATAAACGTTGTAATCGGGCGCGGTCCTCCTATGTAAACTGTGAACCGCCCCCGCTGCTCTTCCCGCTTTAATAGCTCAAAATCTTCCGGGCGAATGGGTTCTGAAAGGTCAAGCCCTCCCGAACGAAATTGCAACAGGGCCGTATCCCGATTTTCAACGATACTCCAGACAATCCGCTCAATGTAGGGTTGAGAGTTGTCCTGGTCATCTTTGCGCCAGTAGTATGGATTTTTCCTGAAAATCACCCGCTGGCTGGTGGCGTAGGAATCCAGCATGTAGGGGCCGTTGCAAATAATGTCTTTTGGGTTGGTATCGGTTCCCCACGTGGATAGGAACAGGGGGTTGCCATCGGAACCCTTCGTTTTCACGGCTTTTTCCAGGGCATGTTTGGGCATGATGGGGATGCCTGTAATCCGCAGGAAGGGAGCAAAGGGCTCCGGAGTGGTAAACTCGACACGGCGATCGCCCACCTTACGAACCGTTGGAAAGCGACGGTCCTTACCAATTTTTAAGACATCTTGAATGGGTGTTGGAATGGCGGGGTTCAGGTAAATGTCCTGATAGCTAAATACCACATCGTCCACAGTCAACGGTTGACCATCCGACCATTTCAACCCCTCACGCAGGGTAAAGGTAATTCGCTTCCTGTCTTCTGCGATTTCCCAGGACTCTGCCAGTGCAGGCTCAATATCCCCCGTCAGGGCATTTTCAGTAATTAGTCCCTCATAGGTGTAGGTGAACACATTGGGAGATTCATTGCTGAGGGCGAAGTTAAAAGTTTTGGGATTGCTGAGACTCCAATCGGTTAATTCTGGAACTCGCGCTGCCGACGTTCTGAACATCTGAGGGCTGCAAGCGGTGAGGGCGATCACCCCAATCCCCACTAGTAAAACCACCAACCATCGACGCAGCGCGCGAAAATCGACCCATCTCATAAACGAAATCACCATTGGGAGAGCCAGATTAGCAAATCCTATGTATCCCTCCAGGATACGAAAATCTAAGCAGGAGGAGGAAAGTTAGGATTACGCACTTATAAAGAAAAGTCTTTCTTAAAGCCGTTACGAGTCATAGGTTGATCAAGCATCAGACCTTCTCCACCCAGGGTATTCAAAGGTTCACCCTCGACGGAAAGCCAGACCTGGGCGTTGGGGTTCAGGCTGGTTGCCGTGTAGAGAATCTGGGCCACTCTGGCCGTCATTGAAGTTGTTCCCCCACCCTGGGTGAACTCTTTTGACAGGTCAATGTGAATGCCATCGTCGCGAACAGACAGGCTTTTTAATGTGGTCCCACGGGGAATAGTGGTTGTGACGGAGGCATCAGAGGGGCCTGCCAGCAGTTGCCTGACGGCGGCTTCGACTAATGCACCGGAGTTCTGAGAAGAACTTAGCTTCACTGGAACGGCAGTCAGCGCCACTTCCTCACCAGGCCCCTTGAGCCAGAACACCTGCAATGTTTTTTCGGCCGCCGCAGGTGCATTCTTTGTGAGTGGTTGCCCCGTCTCAGATGGGTTAGCCTTGATTGGCGGCGACTTCGGCTCTTCCTGGGCGGGTTGCGATCGCTGAGTTACAGATGGAGCAGTCTGACGCTGGGAGATTGTGTTCCACCCCCACCAGGCAACGGCACCTCCTGTCGCCAGAATTAGCACTGAAATGCCAGCAACAATGCTGAGTGGAAGGCGGCGGGGGGGTGATTCGTGGTCTTGCATGGAGGGCGCTCCTGTCAGTTGTTAGTTGTCAGTTGTTAGTTGGGCTCTCCTGAGAGTTGGGTGATAAGCGTCGCTGATCACCAAAACAAAATCAATAGACCAGGGATTTTATTTGAGATGAAAGAGTAGCTTACGCTACTCTTTCACTGGCAAGCCAGGAGAACCGTTAGTTGTTGGTTGTTAGAGAGGGATGAGTAGGGGAGTGATGGGGTAGATGGGTAGATGGGTGGGAGGGATAGGCCTGAACAAAGGCTGTCAGTTCCATCTGGTTGTTGGCGATCTTCAATTGCAAAATTCTAGCGATGATTCCAGATTTTTCAAGTTGGCGCAGGTCTGAACGTTCGAAGACACCATCGGCGATCGACTTTAGCAAGTTTTCAGGGGCGGCTTCCCCATTGAGTCGAATGATCGGGTCAATCAGGCGGAGTTGCCGTCCGGCGACGACTTCAATGCCCGATTCCACAAAGATATCCAGGATGGCGGGGTCTCCTTTTTCTTGTACCTGTACCTGCAAACGTAGCCGCTGGTTGTCGAGTAACTCAATCTGGGGATTGAGCAGTTCGTAACGTTGAGCCTGCCGCCGACTGTCTCGGTCATTCAGGATGCTGACACCCGCTTTCCTCAGCCGATCTAAAACTGTGGAAGATTGTACGGCTTTGAGAATATCTTCCTGTTTGATGACAACCCTTACCCCGGTTCGGAGGGGCTGCACCAGTCGGGTTCTGCCGCGGCGCAGCAAACGGCGAGCGTCGAGGTGAACTGGATCGGTTTCAACTTCCAGGACTTCAATCCGCACGCCCTCCAGGGGAAACACTCCCCGCCCGGCGATGCGAATGCGATCTGCCTTTCCCTGAATCAACTGGTAGGAGGGGGCATTATCAATTCGCACCTGGAGTTGTTCAACATCAGCGAGTTGCTTACGGATAGCACTTTCGACCAGACGATCACTCACCCCCCCCACTGGCGAAATGAGGGTGATCAGGCCAGAAAGAAGGATAACCAGAACTTCCATACCCTACACCCGACATCCAAATCCCTACGACTTTAGCTTATGGATCTGGAAAAACGCCCTAAGTTTTACGCATTGTCGCAAACGGAACTTTTTGCGTTACCTCCAGACTGGCTCCCTCGACCCATTTCTGGGCAAAAAGATAATCTTTGCTTTGCCAGAGGGGAATGAAAGGAACATCCTGGGCCAGGAGGTTTTGCAATTCGATGTAGAGCTGTTTGCGGCGAGCTGGATTTTGTTCTTTGCGGCTCTGGTCGATTAGCTGATTGGCGCGATCGCTATAGTAAAACGAACCCCAGAGATAGCTGGAACCTTCTTCACACCCGGTTTCTGGAGAACCTTTAGAACATTCCATAAAGGGTTGAATATAGTTATCCGGGTCAAAGAAATCGGGAGACCAGTCCAGCAAAAAGATGGGGTAAGCACCCTTGTCCAGATTTTTGTAGGCTGTAGTAGATTCAACGCTCTTAAGCTCAAGCTGCATCAGTCCGCCCAGTTCCTTTTTGATCACAGCTCTGGAAGTAATGGCGGCTAGCTGATCATTGATCACGTTCGAGCGGTACCACAACTCCAGTTTGAGGGGGTTGGATTCCGAATACCCCGCTTGAACCAGCAGTTCTCTGGCTTTGGCGGCGTTGCCGTCCCCGTATTGCTCCTGGAAGACGGGTTTATGGACATCTAGCGTGGTAGGAACGAGACTATAGAGAGGTTCAATCTGTCCCTGAAACACCCGCTCCTGCACTAATGGACGATTAATCACAGCGGCGATCGCCTGCCGCACCTCTAACCGATCCAGGGGCGGGCTTTTGAGGTTGAGTGTCAATACATAAATTCCACTGCCCGATCGCTCAATGACCTGCCAGCCCATTGATTGCACTCCCTGCTGGAGGGTATTGATTTGCTCAGTCGCCAGACTTTGATAGGCCACATCAATCGCCCCCGTGCGAAAGGCATTGAATAGATTAGCCGGACTGGAGAAGAACTGAATATCGATGTTTTGGGTGCGGGGCTTTGGCCCCCAGTAGCGATCAAAGGCTTCTAGCTGAACCTGATCCGTGCCCACTTTCGCTAATCGATAAGGTCCGGTACCGACAAACGCTTCCGGCTTAAACTCCCCTTCTTTAATTTCGTAGGCATTGGGGGAAACGGCACAAACCCCAGAAAAAGCCAGCAGAGAAGGAAAAGCCGCAAATGCTTTTTTCAATTGAATGGTTAATTCATACTCAGCAGTTGGCTTGATTTCTTTAACCAGGTCAGCCAGCAGAAAGGACGGAGAACCTCCGTTTTGAATGAACCGATTGAGCGAAAACGCCATTGCTTCGGCGTTAAAGGGGGTGCCATCGTGAAAAACAACTCCCTGCCGCAGGGGAATGGTGTAGGTCAAACCATCGGGGCTAACCCTGGGCATGGCCGTTGCCAGTTGCGGTTCCAGTTCCTGGGTGCCCAGTTTATAGGTATAGAGGCGATCGCCCAGGTTATAGAGCAATGTGCCCACAAACTTGCCATAGGCATCTGCCGGGTCAAGGGTGCTGATGGTTGCGGTGGAACCCAAGGTGATCCGATTTGGATGGAGAGCGGAGGAATTCTCCATTTCGAGTGTTGAACGGCTACAGCCAAGGACGAGCAAAAACGCCAGACAAACAAGCCCCCAAAATTGTACCAGGGAGCGTACTTTGCTCAGGTTACGCCAGAAATTTGCCATTACAACACCTCAATGAGCCCTTGTGGCTCCCAGGTAAAGCTCACCGACTTTGGGATCGTTAAGTAAATCTATGCCCCGCCCTTCAAAGCGATTGCGCCCCGCTTCTAAAACGTAGCCGCGATCAGACATTTCCAGAGCTTTACGGGCATTTTGCTCCACCAGAACAATCGCCGTTCCTGCCTGGTTGATCTGGCGAATCTGGTCAAATACACTATTGACCAGCAGCGGAGATAAAGCTGCCGATGGCTCATCCAGCAACAGTAAACTGGGCTTCAGCATGAGCGCCTTCCCCATTGCCAGCATCTGTCGCTCGCCACCGGAAAGTGTGCCTGCCTGCTGCTTTCGTCGTTCTGCCAGCCGGGGAAACCGGGAAAAGATTTCTTCCTTCAGGGATTTTAAAGGGGTATTCCCCAAAACAAATGCACCCATCTCCAGGTTTTCTTCCACCGTCAAAGACCGGAACACATTGGCAATTTGTGGTACATAGCCCATGCCCCGTTGCACAATCTGGTCGGACTTCAGACCAGCGATCGACGCCCCCTGAAAGACAATCGTGCCTTTGTGAGGTGTCAACAGCCCAAAAATCGTCTTTGCCAGCGTTGACTTTCCCGCCCCATTGGGACCAATCACTGCCACCAGTTCGCCGGGATAAATTTTGAAATTGACTCCCTGCAAAATGTCCAGATCTTTAACGTAACCAGCAAACACATCATGAACTTCAAGCAGCGGGGTAGAGTCGGGCATTGGTGGCAGTTGTTAGTTGTTGGTGGTTAGTGGTTAGTGGTTAGTGGGGAGTAGCGAAGTTTTAAGTTCTGAATTTTGAGTTTTGATGAAGGCGACAGGCGATGGGCAGCAGACGTAAAAGGATGGCAGTTGTTAGTTGGTGGTCGGTAGAAAGGGGGTGGAGGGTGAGGGGGTAAGGAGAGTTGAATTTCTGATTCATTCGTCCCTGTCCCTGGTCCCTAACTTCTGGCTTTTGGCTTCTCCGTTCACTTATTGTGGAGTTCTCTGTAGATCGGGGCGCTCTTCTGGAACGATCGCCCCCTCAACAGGGCAAACTTGCAGGCAAATGCCGCAATCAATACAGGTTGAAAAGTCAATCCAGTACCAGTCAGTGCCCTTAGTATTTTTACCAGGACCGGGGTGGATGCAGGCAACAGGGCAGGCGTCAACACAATCGGCGACGCCTTCACAAGTGTTCGTAACAATCGTGTGTGGCACCTTTCTCTCTCTCTCTGTGATTAATCGTTAAGGGTTAGTAGCTGGTTATTAGGAGAACCTATAGCAGTATTGTTTGGGAGTTATCGGTGGTCTCCATCTCCTGTAAAGTAAACACTCTATCATCCTACTCCCCATCCTCAACTCCTGACTTCTGGCTTCTTTCCTCTTCCTCTCTCCCAGTCCCTGGTGTTGCAAACACTCAATTTTCCAACATGAGGGTTTGGAGGCTTTGCCCCCAAGCAGGGGGGTTATACCAATTCTTCAAATCAAGGCTACAGATGAAGAGTCTAGAACCCTCTCAGGGTTTAGTGTTTGCCAATCCAAAATCGCAAATCCAAAATCAAGAATTGGTCTAACGAGGTGCGACGTACTCATTCCACCAATTCCGTGTCAATAAAGCGTGTCAATAAAGACAGTTAAGCCATCTTTGACTATTCTATTGATTGTTGTTTGCAATTCTGGCTCAGTCACGGTTGAGATGGCAGGACATAGTAAGTGGGCAAATATCAAGCGCCAAAAAGCTCGGGTAGATGCTGTTAAAGGCAAAGTTTTCACCAAAATTTCGCGAGAGATCATCGTAGCTGCTCGTAATGGAGCGGACCCAGCCAGTAACTTTCAACTACGAACGGCGATTGAAAAAGCGAAAGCAGCAGGAATTCCCAATGACAATATTGAGCGGGCGATCGCTAAGGGCTCTGGCAAACTGGGAGCCGATAATGCAGCCCTGGAAGCAATTCGCTACGAGGGTTATGGTCCCGGAGGAGTTGCTGTCCTCATTGAAGCCCTCACCGACAACCGCAACCGCACCGCTGCAGACCTGCGGGTTGCTTTCAGCAAAAATGGTGGCAATCTGGGTGAAACTGGCTGCGTCGGCTGGATGTTTGATCAGAAGGGAGTTGTTGAAGTGGCGCTCACCCCTCCAGAGGCTGGACGCAAACGCCGCCATGAACAAACCAATCCGGTGAACGAGGAAGAACTTTTGGAAGCGTTTTTAGAAGGTGGAGCCGACACCTATGAATTGATTGAAGGGGAGGAAGGCACCGTTGCTGAAGCCCTGACTAACCCCACCCATCTGGAAACTCTGAGCCAGACGTTGAGAGACAAAGGCTACCGTGTCAACCGGCTTGAGTTGCGCTGGATTCCGAATAACACCGTAGAAGTCAGCGACTCTGACCAGGCACGCGCACTGATGAAACTGATGGATGCGTTGGAAGATCTGGACGATGTTCAAAATGTCACGGCTAATTTTGAGATGAGTGATGAGTTGATGACACTGAGCGTGGTGTAAGACGTTGCTGAAAAGCAGTATGAATCGAAACGAAGTTTCGAGCATACAGCAACTACTTTATTTCATATCCAGATTCAGCAATGCCTGCTGTAAAAGAAGAGGGGAGCCAGAATGCCCCCATTCAGCTCCCCCATGTGCTTGTGCTCTACACATCTTTTAAGTTAAACCAACGCCTGCTGCCTTACCTCATCCTGCCAACTCATCCAAACGGGTGAATTCAGCCCCTGCTTTATAACCTGGCACTTTTTCCCAGGACGTGTAATAGTCTCCTTAACCCCGTTTTGCAGGAGCATCCTTTTGTGTTTGAAGTCGCCCTTCCCAAAGTCAAGGCTCATTCCAAATCGATGACTGGTTATTGGATTTTCGCCACTGAAGGGTTGGTTGCGATCGCAATTGGGTTCGGGTTAACGGCTTTGGGGTTAGGAAGCGCCGCGTGGATACTGGGTGGCATTGGGGCAGGAGCCCTGGTATTTTATGGCTATCGGATGTCAGGCAATTCCCCGATCCAGCCCAACCGGAAAGCGAGAAAAGTGGGGCAAATTATCATCGGATTAACGATTGGGCTGTCTCTGCAACAGAGTAATCTAACCCTTTTCTCGTCCCACTGGCTGTTTTTGCTGGGGCTACCCCTGTTTCTGCTGGTCAGCGGTGGATTGATTGGGAGGATCTATGCCCAGATTGAAAAGACAGATTTGCTCACTGCGATGCTGGCAACCTCTCCTGGCAACATTGGGGTGATGGCGAGCATAGCGGCAGACTACAGCAAGAGTGCGTCGCTGGTGTCTTTAGTTCAATTAATGCGCTTTACGTCGGTTATTTTGGTGATGCCGATGATTGTGAATGGGGCGATCTCCCATTCCACCCATTCCTCTTTCAAAGAACTGCTGAGCCCATTACTGACCCTTCAGACAAGTCAATTACCGCTGTCCTGTCTGATACTGGCAGTAGCTTCACTGGCCGTCTACCTGGGAGGAAAACTGAAGATTCCAGTGGCTGGATTTTTTTGTGCGATCGCGATCGGACTGGCGTTCGACATTCTGCCACTCCTATTCCCTCCCCTCGCCTCCTTTGACTTTCGGTTGCCACCTTTATTTAGCGTTGTGGGTCAGGTTTTGTTGGGCATCACCATTGGTGAATATTGGGGAATCAACCCCAGACTCAAGGGGTCTACTGTGGCAAATGCTGTAATTCCGGTTTCACTCATGTTTGGAGTCACCTTTCTGGCAGCCGCAGGAGCCCGATTATTGACCTCCTGGGACTGGCTCACTTGCTTGCTAATTGCGGCTCCAGGAGGTTCTCCAGAAATGATCTGGATTGCCCTAACCCTGAATCACAACGTCGAAATTATCACTGCAGGGCATTTAATTCGTCTATTAATTATCAATCTGTCCCTGCCGGGGCTAATCTCGGTGGCGTATTATCTGGATCGGGAGTCAGAATCAATTTGATATAGCGGTAGTCATTGTGGTTAGGACGGGGGGGCAGGTGGTTAGGAC
>JAIMBL010000007.1 GCA_023511615.1 Leptolyngbyaceae cyanobacterium HOT.MB2.61 | reverse complement strand
ATTTCATGGAGAATGGAATTATCGAATTGTACCCCGCAAGACGGCTTAGTTAATCAAGTTATTTTTGTATGCATCCTTACTCTCTTCGCTCCGCTATTGTAGCCTAGCCAATTTGCGTCATAGTCAGCGTATCCATCACAATGAAAGATATAACCATAACCGTTTGTTTTAGCAACTATCGCATCTTCATTGATTTGCGCTCCACAGGAAGGCACTAGTTGAATATCGATAGTGGGTAGATTTTTGGAATTCTTCAAGCGCCTCACGCCATGGTCAAGACAAACTTCCAATCCAAAACGAATGCCATCTATTTCAAAAACAGAGGAACCATCGTATTCTTTTTGTTGTTCCTCTGAGCGGCGAATTGATAATAGTAATTCTTGAGCTTTCACATTTCCCAACTTGGCTTTGAGGAATTTTTCGATTAGCGGAAATAAAGCTGAGAAATATGCATCCCCAGATCTCAGGCCGAAGAGAAAATGGGGAAGAAATTGTGGGGATGAGTTAGGAGTGAGACAATCGTTTAATCTTGCTTTTTCACTAGTTCGCCACAGGGCGATCTCTGACTCTGTAAAAGATATAGGTGCTGCCCGGAGTTGTTCTTCTGTTAACGCCAGTAAATCCTTTAAATGTTTGACGAGCTGTTGCTGGTTGACAGTCAGTGGATGAAAAACTCGCTCTAGCAACGCTCCTCCCCCACTTTCAGACGTTTTGATGAAGTCCATACCAGATACATGTTCTTTCATCACTACTTTTGCGAAAGTTGACCCAACCCTAGGCGTATCGCCAAATCCACCTTTTTGCACTAACACAAGGTTATATACTTCTTCCCTGTCAGTAATATCGGTTTCCACTGAACTGCCAATAATACTGCCAAAGACAAATATCCAATTTTTCCATTGCTGATCTTTCACTAGGTTTTGAAGTAGACCAATCAAACCGATCTCTTCAACCCTAGGCTGGCTGTAGCCTGTCAACCGCGATAGGTCGCTGAGGAAACCACCTTTTAGCCATTCAAGCCATGTTCTAGATTTACGTTGAATACCAGTGATAAGTTCTAACGCATAAGCCCCTTCTTTGCCTCGGAAGAAGAACTCTGGCATCATGAAAATTTTCAGTGTTTCATCGTCACTTTGTTTGGTGTTGCTATTTGTTCTCGCTACTTCGATTGCTTTTCTGACTAACTTAATGCGTTCTGCAATGTCGGCTGATGTGGGAGCAATTCCCAAATACTGTTGTTTAAGACCTATTGTTTTAGGTCCAGTGTGAATGCAATAGGCAATAAACTGAACTTTTTTGTAGGTCATGATTTACTCCAGTGTTTGTGTATTTGCTTAGTTAAATAGGGTGAGGGGCATTGCCCGTCGCTATTCACTATGTACTCACCCCAATAAAGTGAGCAACGGCAGGCATAGGAAAGTAAACAGAATACTCGCGTAATTCCTGCACATGTCCATTCGCGTTCGTGTTTTGAGCCTGTTTGAGGATTACCCGCTGGAGTTTGAACTCTGGATAGACCCAGAGGGCAACGGCGTCTCCCTTGCGTCCTTTGAACTCTACCTGCGTCCGGGCGACATGGCTAAACTGCTGCTTAAATTCAGACGCTAGCAGAGCGGTTAACTCAGCTTCTCCCAGACGGGAATAACTAGAAATTTGACCAAGCAGATCATTCAACCCATAAGGACTCATAATCAGTCCTGTCTTCATGCGTCCTGATCGCTGGGTACCCTCATTCTCATTCTGAATCACGGTTTCCATGCGAGCGTTGCTGGTGCGATCGCTTTCCAACGCGTAATAGTATTTGCAATCAAAGGTGAACCGCCGGACGGAGTTATCAAAGGTTCCTTCCCACACCTTATGCCAGTAGGCACGGAACGCATCCACATTGTTTAGTGGCACCGTTTCAGCCGCACCTTCAATCCGGTCGAACAGATATTCACCGACCAATGTAATGAGCTGGATGGTGTTGGTGCCAATTTGCTTTCTCGCGCCCGTGCGTTTGTCTTTGCCAGACCAAACCAGCGCAACGCAGACAAGATAATCTCGATTGCATTTGAGTGACTTCAGCTTTTCCTTACTCAGCTTTGGCACGATCGCCAGCGGTCCATCGGTTAAATTGTCTAACTGGTAGTTCTGTTCCGCCAGGATTTTCAACGTTTTTGGATCTTTCACTAACAGTTGTAACCTTGCCTTCTTAATTGGTCGTGGCGTATCAATTGTGAGCGGAAATCCGATCTCCTGGTCTTGTCGATAGAGGAACTGCGATCGCCCATGGATCATCAACGGCATCACATCGGTAAAACTTAAAGTGACCTCAGCAATTCGCTGGTAGACCAGATCAGGAGTGGAAGAAGCCGCCAGCGCTAAACTGAGAGCAATCAATGCCGCCTCATCTTCCTGCTCTGCTCCACCCAGTCCCAGAGAAAGACTCATCTGTCCCGCTGTCTGCTTAGGTTGGAATAGGGAAGAAAACATGCCCATCAATCCGGGCCCTAGAGTTTGCAGCAGGGATGGAAGAACCGAGGTCAGGGCGGGGGCAATGGCTGACAGAATGCCCCCGATTGCAGGCAGAAACATCGATTCTGAATAGGCATCGTCTGATAACGCGTAGGCTGTAGCCGTATAAGAAGCGGAGTAGGAGCCAGAGTAGGAGTCAGAGTCGGAATCGGAGTAGGAGTCGGAATAGAAGTCATAGTCAGAAAATGCCTTTGCCATCGCCAGGCGTCGGGTAGCAGCAGTGGCTGGTCGAGCCGCTGTAGAGGGTCTCAGGGACGGGGGGAGGGGAGGCGGTGGTGGCGGCGGTGCGGAAGCTACTCCAGGAGCGACGGCAACAGCGGCAGGCGCAAACTGAGCGGCGGGCTGCACAGCGGCTACTCCTGGAGCAGGGACGGCTCCTGCTGCGGGTGGGGCAACAGCCGCACCTGCCCCAATTTGCTGAAGGATGCTGGCAATCAGGTTGGTAATTTGAGCACTACTCGTAGGTTGTCCGGTAGCTGGATCTACGGCGTTACTGCCCAGTAGTTGGGGTAATACGGCTCCAACCGTGCCAGCCACCTGGGGTAACATGGCCCCAATCGTGGCGGCTATCCCTCCCCCACTGGCGGGTGCTGCACCCGGAGCAACGGGAGCCCCTGTCACCGCCCCCGCGATCGCTGGTAATGCGGTACTGGCAACGGTTCCCACTGCGCTAACAGCTTTCTGCGCTACGTTCTTCACCGTATTGAGCAGACCTGCCAGATTGAACGCCATCGCCGAGCTGACTTGCGGCACTTCCCGGTATTGAAAAGGAACTGTTTCAACCGTTTGTCTGTCCATGTTCACCTCTAGAGCCAAAGCGGTGGTTTGATTGGGAAGACCAGCTTCTGTTTCAGTCACTGTAACGATCTCAGACAAAGCGGGACCGGTGCGTTGGGCAGTGCGGAAGCTGGTAATTTGAATGGCGCGATGCTGAGGACCGAAGCGATCGCTGGGCACCTCCAACGTCGTTCGCCCCAGACTGGATGCTGGTATCGGACCGATTAAAGGAGAGGTGAAAACAGGATTTTTCAGGCGTTTGAGACCGTTGATGCGATCGCAATCTTCACCCCCGATCGCATAGCTATAGAACCGATTGCTGCCCAGATCAACCTGAAAGGTGCTCTTCACCCCATCGCTGGTTTGAAATCGCAAAATTGCCAGAGCCATCGCTGATTGATTTCCTTATGGAGTCGCTTGTGGAGCATTCGCCTGATCGGCAGCCGGTAGTTGTTGCGGTGGAGTTTGTGGTGGGCCCTGGGCAAGTTGCCCCTGACCTAAATCAAACAACTGAGCAAAGTTATCGAGCTTGAAATAATCCGACTTGAATTGAATCTCTACAGAACCCGTTATGTTGCCGGATACATTGGTTGTACTGTCTGTGGTTGCATATGCACTAGAGTCGCCAGATTTAATGCTAATGCGACTCTCGCCTCTCCTGTTGCTGTAGCCGCCGCCAAGGCCCCAAAAGCCTGTTCTAAAGTGAGAGGACTCCTCTCGCATCGACATATCACGTCGATCAAATCGCTCGTAACCTTCGCTTTCGTCATAGGTCGTCTCGGTGCTCCTAATATCAAAAATCACACCTGCTTTAATTGTGCCCTTTTCAACCACCAGGCGGGAAACTCCCATCAGCAAAGTCTCCCGCAGCATAGTGCGATATTCCTTCGCCATTGCCAGTTTCATATCTAAGATTTTGGCTTTGATGGCATTGTCATCAAGATTGACTAGTTTATTGTTTGGATCAAGGAGTGTTGGCTTTGTTTCTTCTTGTTTTGCGTCGTTACCTCCGCCACCTCGGTTCCGACGGTTAGAACGACCACTGGGAATACCAATTCTAAACCCTTTGAATTGATCATCTGATTGAATTAAGCGATACATGGCTTCTGTATCGTCAACATGCTTGTCCATAATCTGGGAGAGGGATTGGGTTGCCTTTCTCAGGAGATTCTGGTAAGCCTGCATCTGCCGTTCATTGGCGGCCAGGTTGGCATCAAAAACACCGACCACCAAGTCCCGTACAAATCCTGGAAAATCAACTTTGTCCATGAAACTACTGGCAATATCACCCACATCCTTTTTGCGGTCTCCAAAACGGGTACGGTGAGCGTCGCGATTGATCTCGTCATCTGCACTCATTTCCGATGCCAGCTCGCTCTGTTCTGCCTGACCGCTTCTTTCAGCTAAATCCCGGTATTGGGAATCCACAATGTCTTTGTATAGGGCTAATTGTTCGGCTCGATCCATGTTTCTAAAAGAAAGGGATTGAGCCAGGATAGAGCGGGCATTGGCTCTGGCTTGTTCTTTGAGTCCCTGATTTTCAGACATAAAACCACATCTCCCTGATACTGAATGTTTGAGAGCAATCCCTTTAAACGGTGTAAGGCGAAATCAACAGCGGCAGATTAGACTTCCCAATCGTCAAAGCCATCGTTGATTTCTTTTCTCATGGCTTTGAACTCCGCTTTGACATCCTTCAGATCTCTCTCAAATCTTTCCCGTTCGCTGGTGTGACCGTTGTTGGATGGAGGCCGGGGGCGAGCAGGGCGGCTGGAAGGGGTGCGATCGCCGACTGAAGCCTGCGAAATAATCCAGGCTTCGGCTGCCCCCAGAAAGGAAGTAAAAGCATCTTCCTGGACTCCTCCTTCTTCAAAAGTGGCAATCCACTGGAAAATTTTGTTGCCTTCGACGGCGAGACTGCGCAGGTTTGCCGTTGGCACCGTTTTACCCAGATCTTGTTTGGCGATCTGCTCAATCACACTCCAGACATTCTTGCGACGCCCCCCAAAGTCTCCCAAAATTTCGGGCGATTTCAGAATGTCGAGAGCCTCTTGCAGATGGGCGTAATCCTCTGTTACCTGAACGTGAGCCATACCCGTCATGTGTTCTGAGAGGTTGTACTGGAGGTTTTTAGTGGCCTGGTACAGTGGGGCTCGTGATACCCAGCCTGCACCCCAGCGGCTGCCCTCGGTTTTGTCAATGTAGTCGGTCACCTCCTGCATGAGCTGATACCAGAGTCCAGGAAAGGACTGATTGACCACCATATTTGAAAGAACTCGACCATTGCCTTTGTTGAGTACTCGCTTATAGAGCATGGCTCTTTCTTCTGAGGTGTTGCGCTCGTTTCGCAGTTTATGAAAACGGTAGAGGGCGGCTGCCGTTTTCCCTTCTGGAATATCCAGCATGCCACTGGCCCAACGTAGCACCAGGGCATTGGTGACGTTGAAGACCTGCATGCACTCGCCAATGTAATAGAGATAGTCCAGCACCCCAGCAGCTTTGATGTTTTCAGGGATCACTCCTTGAGCATCAACACTGTCGAAACTGTCAATTGTAAAATTCCAGGAAACCTGCCCCCCTTTGGTCCGAGCAGTATCGATCGGATCATCTGCGGTGGTGCTTTGTTTCAGCGCTTCGTTATAGGCCAGCGCAAAGTACTCGTCGTATTCACCTGCTTTGAAGATGGTCTCTGATTTAATCTGAACACCCAGCTTCACCAGGTAGTCCAGCATGGCCTGCCGAATAGCAGAAGTAAACGCAGTTTTGGCGATCGCGCTCCGCTGATTAATGTACTGGTCGAGATAGTAGGGAAGATCACCAACCCGATACACCAGACCTAATAATTCCTGCACAGCGGGTTCCACCTGCCCTGCCCGGATAGGGATTCCGCGCTTTAAGGTCTGATCATCCAGTTGCTGCCACTGCCGATTACTGGTTTTAATCTGGATGCGCCATTCATTTAAAACTGCGGTCAGCAGCCGGGCCAGGAAGTAGCGTCTGGGTAAATCTCCCACACCCCTCAAAACTGAACTGTAAAGACCTTCCAGGTCATCGCTTTTGACTTTATCTTCGGTTTGCGCTTTTTCAATTAAGGCCGCATAGATTGCAGGTGTAGACAACAAAAGCCGGGTTGTATCATCAAGTCCAATCCCATTCAACCGTTGAGATAATTCTTCAACCCGTCCCGTTAAACCCTGGCTCAAAATGTATTGTTTTGAATTGGGATACTTTGCCTCAAAGTAAGCCTGGGTTGCGTCTAAGGCTTTAATCGCATAATCATCAATCCTTACTTTCAACCCACCAATTCTCTGTAATGCCTGATCAACGGCATGAATGGTAGATGATTTGGAATTGCTGGTCAGGCTTGTTGTACTCATCCTGATTACCTCTGATAGACGTGTGATGTTTTAATTTCAACGTTGTAACGGTCTTACCAGTTCAACCTGCTGGCTTCTGGTGCCTGTCTGAAAACCCTTGTCTAAGCTGGGACTCGCCCCTGGATTACACCTGTGCACTTGCTGCGGATGGCATTGACGAGGGAGGTACCGGGCTCTCTACCTCCTGCTTGTCCAGAAATAGGCTCTCAATCATCTGCCAGTTGTCTATTTCCCTGGGTGCTAGATTGGCTTCTTCTGGTGTGCCTGAACTTGCATCCCTTTCAGATGTTGGAGAGGTTTGCTCCTCTCCGAAATTAAACAAACTACTGATTGCACCCCAGTTATCGTACTCTTGAGCGGCTTTAGCAGCCTTTTCGATAGCCATATCTTTTGCTGATTGAGCCTTCAATTTCATTTCCAATGCTGCCCTGGTTGCCTTGTGAACTTCTGTGATATAGCCTGCTTCTCCCTTCAGCTTTTCCAAACCCGTTTGTACAGTTTCAATAGCCTTTTGAATCTCTTCTGGAGTGGCATCCGGCTTGATATCATCCAGGACCTGTTGTAAGGGGGTTAGCTTGCTCCGTCCTATGTTTGCCTTTTCCGCAGCAATTTTGGACTGCTTATCTGCTCCAGAGGCGGCGGTTTGTGCATCTTGAGCTAATTGTTGGGCAGCGATCGCCGCTGCCGAACCTGAATCAAGCCGATCTGCATCGGAAGCAAGTTTTTGGGTCTGCAATGCCATTTCTATAGCATCATGGGCAGCAGCCTCAGCAGAGGCTACTTCGTCGGCAAGGGTTACGATAATCCTAGCCACACTACTGGCTAAATTCGCCAGCTTTAATCGCAATTCTGCGGTTGCTGCTGCTGCTTGAGCACTATTTGCCTTCGCTTGAGCATCTCTAATCGCCTCTAGTATTTTTTCCTTGGTTTGGTTTTCACCAATATTCTGGATTGCCATCAGAGCTTCTTCATGAGCTTTTTTCTGAGCTTCTAGAGACTGATAATAGTTTCTTTCTCGTTCCGCTAGAGCTTGCTGAAATTGCCTTTCTTTCTCTACTAGAGCTTGCTGAAACTGTCTTTCTTTCTCCGCTAGAGTTTGTTGAAAGGCATTTTGCTGATTTAGCCGGGCAGTTTCTAACTCTTGAACACGAGTCTGCACCTGGGTAACGGCTGTTTCAATCAATCTGACGGGGGTTAACTTCCAGAATTGTCCGCTGTAATTTCCCGTATTTCCCATGAAGGGGGCATTGGCTCCATTACTGTAGGTATCTAGAGACCGGCCCTCGCCTAGAAAAGTATTGGTAAGACGATAGAAACCGTTTCCAGTAGGCGTAATTTTCCAGAATTGTCCGCTGTAATTCCCCGTGTTTCCCATGAAGGGGGCATTGGCTCCATCGCTGTAGGTGTCTAGAGATCGGCCATCCCCCAGAAAAGTATTGGTTAATCGATAATGCCCATTTCCAGTGGGAGTCAATTTCCACAGTTGTCCGCTGTAATTTCCCGTGTTTCCCATAAACGGAGCGTTGGCTCCATCACTGTACGTGTCCAGGGAGCGGCCATCCCCCAAAAACGTATTTGTAAGCCGATAGTAGTAGTCAGATTGATTCCTGTCCCCTGTGAAGACATAGCGCTATCCTTATTGCAAACAAGAACGGTTCACTTAGCTGAGCTTGTAGTCCAATAGTTTCAATGCATCGATTAGGTTTAACTTCCCGAACCCGGCTTTTCGATGCTTAAATCGGGTATCCAATTTATCGGCTGTGTGCTGCAAGACATGTTTTACCTGGTTATCCGCTAGACGAATGCCCTTCTTTTTAAGGGCGTATGACTTTAGTAGCGCCACTGCTCCAGCGACAAAGGGTGAGGCATGGGATGTACCCGTGGAGAAGGCATAGCCATTGTTCAAGTGGGTGCTGTAGATATTGGTTCCCGGTGCCACAAAATCGACTTGCTTACCGTAGGTAGAAAAGAAGGCCATATTGCCAACTTCATCAATCGCGCCCACCGCAATCACATAGGGCAGTGCGCCTGGATAGTAGAGTTTTTCTTGCCCATCGTTACCGGAAGCCGCAATGATGCTGACACCTTTACGTCTGGCATAATCAACGACTTCCTTGTGAGGCAAACCGCCACCGGTATGCTGGATCCCCAGGCTCATATTGATCACATCCGCCCCGTGATCAATCGCCCATTTAATCCCTGAATTAATGTTGTCAACCAGTCCAGCCCCAACTCGTTTGCCGCCCCGCTGCATCGCCCCCAAAACTCGGATGGGCATAATTTTACAGTTAGGTACAACTCCTCTCGGAGCAGCCTCTCCTTTAGCCGCAATGATGCCAGCCACATGGGTTCCGTGCCCTACTTCATCTTCCGGTTCTTCGTCATATCCCAGATAATCTCCGACAAATTTACCGGCTCCATCAATAATATCGACAAAGTCATATCCCGGCACCAGGTTATCTTTGTACTCTGGATGATCCAGATTAACGCCCGTATCCAATACGGCAACGGTGATTCTGGGATCTCCTTCGGTAAACTGATGAGCTTCTGGAAGACCAATCACCTGTCGCGATCGCAAATCAGTATTAGCACTCATTTGCACGGCATGCATAGATGGTAAATCAGTCTGACCAATGGCACAAATTTGAACCTCTTCTACAACTGGAATATAGGACATTCCCTCAATAACACTGGAGGGAATGTCCCGGTCATGTTGCAAAATCAACCGATAGATCCGATCCAATCCACTCTCAAGTTCAGCATTGCTCCAGTTCTGGCCTTCAGGCTTGAATTCGGCTGTGACCCAGACAGATAACTGGTGTCTTTCAAGAACTTTATCGATCTCTGGGTGAATTTGGGTAACAGCACCCCCCTTATCTGTGATTAAATTCTGCCAATAAGGTGCCTTGAGAGACCAAGTATTCTTTCTAAACTTCAACCGAATGTGAGGCTTCATTGCAAAGTAGACGAGTTGGTAGATGACTGAAGAGATAGAAAAGTAACAACCTTAATTGCACTCATCAAACACTCTAGCCCAAGGCCAAAGGAGGCCATGGACCCTCTGGTATCTGCTCTGGCAAATGACATCAATTTAAATTACGAATTTGGCAGATCGATTGACAAAACCAGCGATTGCAGCTATTTCACAATCTAAAACCCACAATCCACAATTCAAAATGAATAGTCTAACAATGACACCAGAGTAGATTTACTAGAGCTAAAGTTTAGAGAACTGAAAATAAAGCCGCTGCTACACAGATGAAAACCACTATCGCAGATTGCAAAACATGCAATTCCCTCAGATCCGCACAGGCAGATCCTATCTTTGTAGTCGCGATTTTAATCATTCCGCAAACAACCCCTTAAGTTTGTTGCGAAATACAAGGAATAACAGAGAACACTGCCGAAACCTATCTCATACCAATTTAAAGAGCAAAGGTGACAAATAGAATGCAGGGAGTGGAACCCCCACACCTCCTTCATCCATCGCGAGTTTCATTTAAATTGGTATCAAAACCGATCGTGGAGTTTTTAGTGAAACCACCAAAAACGCTATGAAAGTTGAATTCTGAGGAATGAAAGACTCTTTACTCAACTCCTCTTTTGCCTATGACTATCCACCTCTTTCTAGGGGCCTAACAGAAATCATCCCAAAAAGCTGCAAGAGCCAGTTTTGCTAGAACTGCTCAATCTATTAAATGGAAGTTGTGATAGGTATGACTTCCAATGTGTCGATCTGCTTACGAACTTAGGAGATTTTATCATTCCTGAATAATAACCCAGATTAAGAATTTATAAAGTGTTGATTGGGGGTGTGCTGCACTCTTCAAAAGCGAAATTAGGGCGGGCAGACTGTTCTAGTGTTCCGCCAGGAAAATTTTGACGGGTTGCAGACCCTCAAAATTTAACCCCCATCAACTTCCTGGGTATTCGCTAACTGTCAAATTCAATTTGGCAGAGTACTAGTGCCTATCTGCTCTGTTTCGCGATAACTGATAGTCAGGAATGCAATGGGTCCGCATGTAGTTGTAGTAGTCCTCTATCTGGCGATCACACTCCTCTTGATTCCAGTCTGCGTATTTCTTCAGCGTCTCTGTGATGGCAGGTAGTGCTTTAAAGCCATAGTTACTATGCATGGCCAGAGCTGTGCGACGGTGGGTAATATCTACCAGAGTGCGGGCAGCTTCTGATTGAATAGCGTAAATGATCTGAGCCTTAATATCGGGTAATGAAGGCGCAACTGGTTCTGCCAGTTCTGGTTCAGAATCCGTCAATGCAAGCACTTCAGGCGCTTTAGCCCCATAGATTGAAAAGAGGTGCGTGATTGTGAAGGGAGACAGGCGATCGCGGTAATGGTGAATCGCTTCTCGAATTCGCTCATCATCTTCTCTAATTGCACCTGGTAAGAGTTGTTGGGCCGTCAAGCAAAGCGGCGCTTTGCGACCTTGTTTCTGGTAAACAGCATCCACAATTTCCTGTCCAACCTGCCGATAGGTTGTGATCTTGCCACCTATCAGAGAAATCAAATTGGTAATTCCCTCGGCTGTGTGGTCATAGAGAATGTGTCTGCGCGTGATGCTGCCGGGCTTTTTACCTTCCAAATAGGGCAACGGACGCACTCCAGAATAGGTGAATTTGACATCCTGACGCCTGAGTTGAGCCGCTGGAATCATGGAGTTCGTTTCACTGAGTAGATAGTCAATCTCTTCATCGCTGGCTTTAACCTGATCCAGGTTGCCGGTGTAGCGAATATCGGTTGTGCCAATCAGAACCATCCCCAACCAGGGCACGATGAAAAATGGGCGACCGTCGGATTTGGCTTCCCCATAAAATGCCGATTCCTGCGGAGCGCCAGGAAAGGGATCTACCAGAATATGGCTTCCTTTTGTTCCCCCAATTTTGCGGTAACTTCCAGGGGAAACTTTCATGCCATTCTGTCGCCCCCGGCTCAGTACCTCATCCACCCAGGGGCCGGAGGTGTTGACAATGACAGCTTCCCTGCTGCCAGAGACGATGAATTCTTCACCTGTTAGAGTGTTTCGACAGGTGAGTGATGCAATCCGTAAAGTAGACGTGTCTGTATGATTAGAAAAATCACTTTTGCAATTCAAATGCAATACTTCTGTGTAATTAAGTACTGTGGCTCCCGCTATCCTAGCAGACAAAATATTTTCCAAAACCAGTCGTTCCGCATAGGCAACCTGAGCGTCGTAGTATTGAGCCCCGCCCAGCAGATTCTCTGAATTAATAGAGCGAAAAATCTGTTGAAATTGTTGGGCAGTCAGCATTCGATGGGATGGCAATGTTTTGCCACTGCTCAAAATATCGTAAAGAATCATCCCTACCTTAATTTTCCAATAGGGGCGGGAGCGATCGCGGTAAATCGGGATGGTCAGCAGCAGGGGTTTGACCAGGTGGGGCGCGATCTGCAACAGAATTTCACGCTCTTGCAGCGACTCTCGCACCAGTGACAGTTCAAAATATTCCAGATATCGCAATCCCCCATGAATCAGGCGTGTGGACCAGCCAGTCGTGCCACTGCAAAAATCACCTTTTTCAATCAAAATCGCTTTTAATCCCCGGAGTGCGGCATCTCGCACCACTCCAGCCCCATTAATGCCACCCCCAATCACGATCAGGTCATAGATTTCATTGAAACCTGAGGGGAGTAGACTGTCAGTATTTGGGCGATCGCTCACAAACCCTCTAGCACCTCCGGCTTCCCGATATCCCCAGCGTGGAGAATGACGTCTGAGGATTGAAGAAGTGAGGGAGAGAAGGGGAAGGTCATCTCACTCCTTACTCCTCACCCCTCACTTCGCCGTGACTCTACAATTCATAGATATTGCGGTACGTGCCTGGGATGGCTACTTATGATTACCATTCCCGTTTCCACCAGTGGTGGCAAGAACCCGTTCAGCCAGTTTTTCTGGGACTTCCTGGAGATGGTCATACTCCCAATGGAAGAAACCGACCCCCATCGTCTGAGAACGTAACTCTACGATCAGGTCATGCATTTCTGCCTGGGGAATTTGGGCCGCCACCTGATCCCAACCAGACCAGTCGGGTTTGGCATCATAACCGAGAATCTGCCCACGCCGCCCACTGACTAATCGCAGCACCTTTGAGGTGAAATCCGACGGCACCGAAACTGTGACATTCAGGATTGGCTCTAGCAGAATCGGCTGACATTTCACCAATCCTTCTTGCATGGCAATCCGGGCAGCCTGCTTGAACGCCTGCTCCGAACTATCAACGGAATGATAGGACCCATTCGTCAGGGTGACATCTACATCCACAACCGGAAATCCCAGGGGACCATGAACCAGGTATTCTCGCACTCCATTCTCCACAGCGGGAATGTACTGACGGGGCACCACGCCACCCACGATGGTTTCGTGGAAGCTGAAGCCTTCGCCACGGGGGAGCGGTTTGATATCCAGGTAAACATCACCAAACTGTCCGTGTCCTCCAGTCTGCCGCTTATAGCGCCCGTGAATTGAAGAGGCGGGTTTGCGAATGGTTTCCTTGTAGGGAATTTGAGGCAGATGGGTGGTCATCGGCAGGTTGTACTTACGCCGCAGGCGATCGAGGGCAACCTGAAGATGGATATCTCCCTGTCCCCAGAGAATCACTTCGTGGGTGTCTCCATGCTGTTCCCAGGCCAGGGAGGGGTCTTCTTCTAACAACTTCGCCATCGCACTGCTGAGTTTTACTTCGTCGCTGCGGGCTTCGGCGGCGATCGCCAGCGCAAATACCGGCGCTAGCTGTTCTGCCTTTGGCAACTCGCTGATGGATGCAGAATCAGTCGTCAGGGTATCGCCTGTCTTAATCCCTTCCATCCGACCCAACGCCACAATCTCTCCAGCTTCAGCACTGTTCAGGCTCTGTTGTTGAGAACCCATAAGGCGGTAAATCCCACCCACACGGACTCCATTCAGCGTCATGCCATCCGTCAGCCTACCCTGCCAGACCCGTACCAGGGAGAGTTTTCCGCCCTGAGGGGTGTAGTAAGTCTTCAAAACTTGAGCCAGAGGAGCACTGCCACTCAGGGTGACGCCCCGATTTTTAGCTGTCACTTCAGGTTCAGGAGCTTCCCGCAGCAGAGCTTGTAGCAATGGTCGCACCCCATAATCCTGATCTGTCACGCCAATGAAGACGGGTACAATCTGGTCTGCCCCCAGTTCCATTTTCAAATCCTGGAAAATTTCTTCCTGGGTCGGCTCAATATCTTCTAAAAGCTCCTCCAGAAGGTGGTCATCAAATTCTGCCAGGGTTTCTAGCATTTCGTTGCGGGCAACCTTCTCTCGCTCTCGCAGCGATTCTGGTAGAGGTACCGGGTCAGCGGGAGCACCGGGATGGTAGTGATAGGCCTGCTCAGTAACCAGGTCAATAAAGCCAACCAGCTTTTCACCCTGCCCGATGGGATACTGGTGCGCCACCAGGGGACGGCCGGAGACAGATTTCAGTGCTTTCAGGACATCCATGAAATCCACGTCTGCCCGGTCCATTTTATTGATGAAGACCAGGTGGGGAATTTGCCAGTCATCCAGAAACTTGAAGACAGGCGACAGGGTGAGGACGCGATCGGCCACAGGTTCACAGACAATCACAACCGCATCCACCCCAATCAGGGCGTTGTAGGTTTCCTGGATAAATTCAATCGAACCGGGACAGTCTAAAAATGTAAAACGAACGCCGCCATACTCGGTGCTGGCGGCGTTGATTTCCACAGTCATTTGGCGATCGCGGGCTTCCTGTGCACTATCACCAACCGTATTTCTGTCCTGCACTCTGCCTTTGCGGGTGATGGCTCCAGTAACCGACAGGATGCTTTCCAGAAGCGTGGTTTTTCCGCTCAAGTAGGGACCCACGATCGCCACGTTTCGGGAGCCCGATAATACTTTTTCACTCAATAATACTTTTTCACTCATATGTTCCTCGCCAGCAAATTAGCTAAACGACAATTGCCTGGCTAGAACCTGTTTTCGCAGTCATCTGCCGACCCATTTTCCAGCCAGTCGTTTGGTATCCCAGATAACTGGGATCAGTAGATTTGATTGTCGAACTGTCTAATTCGCTGCCCTCAAAAACTCCCGTTTGTCTTAAGAAATAGTTAAACATTCATTAAGCTGCATCACCGTTTATTTCAGCCCAGGACAGAAGAGACACAGAACAATGATCTCCATCAAGATTCTGCAAGTTTTTCCATGGCTTTCTTTAAGTTTTGCCGGAGGCGCATAAATTCTGGACACCCTTCTGACAGTTACATATATCAGTCCTGTAGCGGTAGTCATTGTGGTTAGAACGGGGTGCAGAGGTGGAACCTGAGAGGCACCGCTTAAACCAGCCAGGGGAGCCAGATGAGCCATTCCATTTTGTTCTCCGTTTTAGAGCATCTACAGCGTTCAAAAGGGGCATCGTACCAGTCCAAATCATTTCGACAAAAGGAGATTGTCATGAACCAGAAAGCTGGGTACGACCTGGGCATTCGCACTGCATTAGTCGCTTTCACGGCTGTTGGTAGTTTTGCCCTATTCACTCCGATCGCTCAAGCCGTGAACTTAACCTCTGGCAGCAGCGTTCCCCTGGGTGGGACGACCTTTGCCGCCAGACCTGAACTAGGGGGAATCGTAATCGAAGATGTGCTGAGAAGCATTGGGGCAGGGCTCACACTCCAGGATCGCATCGTCAGATCCAATATCGATGGCACCCTCGATTTTTACTGGCGGTTGAGGAATGACAGCAGTTCCCCTATCACGATTGGAGATCCATCGGGTAATGTTTCTGCCCGTCGAGCCTCCTTTGCCGGATTTTCAACGGATGTAGATTTCAGAATCGATGGTCTGGGAATCGTCCCCCCTTTAACAGCGAATCGTTCCGCTGATGGCAGCACCGTCGAGTTTCTGTTCAGCCCCTTCACCCTGGCGGCGGGAGAAAGCACCCGCTTTTTCTTTATTAAAACCAATGCCACCACCTACAACGCCAGCGGAACTGGCTCTTTTGGTCTCTCCAGCGATTTTTCCACCTTCCAACCAGTCACAGTCCCTACCCCTGCTTTGCTACCGGGAATCATTGGTTTGGGTATTGGCATCTGGCGTAAGCGTAAGAGTGAGGGAGTGGAGAGTAGGGAGTAGATGAGTGGAGGGGTGAATGAGTAAGGGAGTGATGGTGTAATGGCATGATCGGGTATTCCTTTATTCTCTTACTCCACCACTCCCATGCTCCCCCTAGTACTCTGTCAAATTGAATTTGACGGTTAGCGAATACCCAGGAAGTTGATGGGGGTTAAATTTTGAGGGTTTGCGACCCGTCAAAATTTTCCTGGCGGAACACTAGCTCCCACTCCCTTATCAGATAAATTATAATTAACGGATCTACTATGTCTGGTTTGAGAATGATTCCGCTAGAATAGCGGGGAATTTTTCTAACCTGGGTTCAGTACTCAATCTCAAATGGACACGCCACACGGTCGATCGCACCCCAAAGTTTCATCGCTCCCTTTGCTAAAGCAGGGAATTGGTATCTTGCTGCTGAGCGGTAGCTTGTTAGCAGTCCCCGTGACCAGTTTCGCAGGTCTGGCGAATCCGGTTCAGATTGCACAGGCGAATAAATCTGCCGAAGCCGCCATTAATCAGGGGTTGCAGTACATTCAACAGGGTAACCTGGATCTTGCGATCGCATCCTTTCAACAGGCAACTCAGATCGCTCCCAAAATGGCAGCGGCGCACTACAATTTGGGATTGGCTTTGCGTCAGAAGGGGAGGCTTCAGGAATCCGCGAATGCCTTCTATCAGGCGACTCAAGCAGATCCTAAATTTGCCTTGGCCTATGCTAACCTGGGCGCGGCTTTGCTAGAAGGCAATAATCTGAACCAGGCAAAAGATTATTTGCAACGGGCCATTCAACTTGACCCCAAAATGGGCCTGGCCCACTACAACCTGGGTCTGGTCTATGAAAACCAGCGAGCTTACGACCAGGCGATCGCTTCCTTCAAAAAAGCGATGCAGTTGACTCCCACCGCTCCTGAACCTGCCTATCACATCGGGATGGTGTATCTGCAACAGGGTAAAACCAAAGAAGCCAAGGCAGCCTTTGAGCAAGCTATTAAAATCACCCCCAATTACCCGGAAGCCCACTACAACATTGGCTCAATCCAGTTTCGTGAGGGAGATTTAGAAGGGGCATTAAAGTCCTTCCGGCGTTCAGCCGAAGCGAACTCAAACTATGCCAATTCCTACTACGCCGCTGGACTAGTGTTTATGCGTCAGGGAAAGTTCAAGGATGCCCAGCAAGTTTTGAAATATGCCAGAGATTTGTATACCAAGCAAGGCAATTCCCAGTGGGCGCAGAAAGCCGATCAACAATTGAAGAAGGCCCAGGCAGGCCAAAGCCAGTAAAACCACTAACCCCAGGAGTCCAGATCCAGAGCCTTGGAGCCGCCCCGCTCTAGCTGAACCAGAATCTTACCCAATTGCGACCAGACCAACCATCCAATAAAGATGGTGAGAGGAATTGAAATGGCATAGGCCAGCTTAGTCGGGAACCCAAAGATCTCTACACCGGATGACAGGAACAGGCAGACTCCAGCAGCAATTCCCAGAAACGGCACCAGAAGCTGCATTCCCTGTAAGTTTGCCAACGATCGCGTTGAACGATTTTTTTGCCAAGCCTGCACAGACTGTTTCAACACCGCATCAAAAGCAGCCCCAGAAGTCAGGCTAACCAGCAAACCTGCAATCAACAGAAAATAAGGGGGATCGTTATACACCAGAAGGTCCTCAATAAAAGGGGGTGGGAGGTAAGGGGGCTGGGCTCAGAGGGGATAAGAGTTGGGAACTGGGGAGCAAGAAAGACCTTAAAACTTAAATCTCAAACCTCAGAACTTCCATAGCCCCTATTTAACCATCTACCCCTCATCTGTCTAACAACTAACAACCCACAACGGCGTCACTGGATCTGGGGATGAGAAAGATGTTGGATGCTTGAAACTTCGTTTCAATTCATCCTGCTTTTCAGCAACGCCCAACCAGCAACTTCTCAAGCGCCCCTGTTAATAAATGTTAAGGCGAAAGGGAGCAAAGGGGAAGATTTGGCATTAGAGGTTCCGGCTAATGCGCCAATCGCAGCGTTAAATAACCGTGCGGGTTGCAAATCGTCTTTAATCAGTTCCCATAGCCGCTGTACTTCGGCAGTGTGGAGGCGATCGTCCTCTGTTAGCGCAATCAGCAGTTGCCGTCTCAGATATTTTCCTTCATCGGAAAGGAGGTACTGAAGACCCAGTTGGGCAGTGGGTAACAAGTCAAACTGTTCATCCGTGCGGGCGATCGCAATCAAGTTCTCCAATCGTTGCCACTGGAACTTGCCATCCTTAAACAGGACTTCAATTAACCGACGTCTTAGCTCTGGTGACTCTCCCTTCAAGAGGCGTTTGGCGATATAGGGATAGGCAACATCTACAATTTTGAACTCCGGATTCAGTGTAAGAGCCAAACCTTCCTGAGTCACCAACGAACGAATGATCAGGGCAAACTTGGCGGGGAGACGGAATGGATACTCATACATCAACTCCGAGAATCGATCCGTAATCGTCTTGAAGTTGAAATCCCGAACATTTTTGCCCATCACGTCGCCAAGCACTTCTTCCAGAGCAGGGATAATCGGACAAATATCAGTATCTGGGGTGAGAAAACCCAACTTAACGAAGTCCTGCGCCAGTTCCTTATAGTCCTTGTTAACCAGATGGACAACAGCATCTACTAGCGTTTCCTTCGCCGATTCCTCCAACTGATCCATCATGCCAAAGTCGATGTAAGCCATCTGGGCAGACACCTGATTGGCAGAACCCTGACTGCCATCGACATTACAGTGCGGGGCCATGGCAAACAAGTTACCGGGATGGGGGTCGGCATGGAAGAAGCCAAACTCTAAAAGTTGCCTCAGCCCAGAAGTGACCCCAATTTCAATCAGAGCATCACTATCCAGACCCGCTTCCCGAATCCGCTCCACGTCCGTCAGCTTAAAGCCGTGAATCCATTCCAGAGTCAGAACCCGCCGACTGCTGTACCGCCAGTAAATGGCCGGAACCTTAACCGTTGGGTCATTGTGGAAGTTGGTGGCAAATTTCTCCGCGTTCCTGGCTTCGTTGAGGTAGTCAATTTCCTCAAACAGTTTAGTGCCAAACTCATCCACCACCAGCGTCAGATCGTGTCCCAGATTCAGCGGTAACCAGGGAGCCATCCAGCTTGCTGCCCAGCGCAGCAGGTAGAGATCCAGCGTCAATATGGGCAAAAGGTCAGGACGCTGAACCTTGACAGCCACTTCCTCCCCACTGTAAAGACGGGCGCGATAAACCTGTCCCAGACTCGCAGCCGCTACTGGCTCAGGCGAAATCAGGCTGTAAACCTCATCTAAGGAGCGATCAAGTTCCTGCTCAATAATGCTGAACGCAGTCTCCGTTGGAAATGGGGGAAGCTGATCTTGCAGCTTCACTAACTCATCCAAAAAATCCTTTCGCACCAGATCTGGCCGTGTCGAGAGCGCCTGACCAACTTTGATAAAGGTCGGACCTAAACGAGTCAGGGTTTCACGCAGTTGCGCCGCTCGCTTTAGACGATTCCGCTCTTCCCGATGCCACCAAACATCCAGCTTAAGCCCAATAAAAAAGCCTGCAAAGGAAAGAACAATCTGAAGCGATCGCCAAAGAGCTTTCCAGGGACGGTAGTGGTAGTACCGGGAGATGGCGCCTGCATCATAGCGCCTTAATTGACTGAGGGGATGTTGACCCACGCTGACCTAGACCTCGCTAACGTTCACGTCTTAGTGAGTGAGGGCAGCGCTGTGATTCCGAGAACAAGGGGCGCCAGAGGCAGCTTCGGTCCAGCATAGCCCTCAGGTGGTTGCAAGAATGCAGGAGAACTTACTTCCTTATCAAAAAATAACCTTCTTTGCACCAGCTTAACTATAGTATAGAAAAATACAAATAAACCATCCCAAACGGGGACAAATATTAATTTTTGTTTTGTATGAAAAGATTCTCCCCCTTATGTATAGGGGTGTCCTGCATCACTCTTGCTAAAACTACTGGAGCAATTTTTGCAATGTTGTGATTTTTAACCTTGCTTTTACATTACTTCAAAACCTGGGTTTATAGCATTAACCGCAGGGGTTAAGTGACAGGGTAATCGGATGATTTGGCCTTACCCCTTGCCCCCTCACCCCTCCCCAGTCAGCATTCCCTGATCGCTGGAAATTGCAACGGGTTACCAGAGAGTCCTTGAACAGTTAATGCAGAATGCAGATCTAGAGCAAGCAGTCCTTTAACCTATACACCACCTGGCTCTGCTGTTCCGGTGAAAGCTCTGGAAACATAGGCAGGGAAAGCACTTCACGGGATGCCTGCTCCGCCTCTGGTAAGTCGCCGGGCTGATACTTCAGGTCTCTGTAAGCGGGTTGCAGGTGCAGCGGCAACGGATAGTAAACCATCGAAATGACGCCCTTTTCCTGTAACTGGCTACGTAGTCTGTCTCTGGAAGACAGGTCGGTTTCGGGAGTGCGATCTACAACCCGAATTGTGTATTGATTCCAGACGCTTCTACCACCTGAAATTTCCTGAGGGGTGGTGATATCAGAAATGGGACTTAGTAGTTGCTGGTAGCGTTCAGCAATAGCACGCCGTTGATTGTTCCAGGTGTCCAGATACCGCAGCTTAACTTGCAGAATGGCAGCCTGAATCGCATCTAAACGGCTGTTGACACCCAGTTCTTCGTAGTAGTAGCTGCCTTTACGCCCGTGGTCGCGCAATCGGCGGATGCGCTCAGCGATCGCCGGATCATTGGTCGTCACCGCTCCCCCGTCACCACAGGCACCCAGATTTTTGGTGGGATAGAAACTGAAGCAGCCAATATGTCCAATGCTGCCCACTTTTTGCCCTGCCCACTCCGCTCCCGTTGCCTGAGCACAGTCTTCTACAACTGCCAGGTGGTGGGTCTGGGCGATCGCCATCAGGCAAGACATATCAACCGGCAACCCAAACAGGTGTACAGGAAGGATTGCTCGTGTTCGCTCAGTAATTGCAGCCTTCACCTGTTCCAGGTCCAGGTTAAAGGTTTGCCCGTCAATATCCACAAAAACAGGCGTCGCCCCAACCGCACTAACTGTCTCCGCCGTTGCTACGAAGGTAAAGGGAGTCGTGATGACCTCATCACCCGGCCCAATATTGAGTGCCCTCAGTGCCAGGTAAAGGGCATCCGTCCCGGAATTACAGGCAATACACTGGGCCGTACCAACATAACTGGCAAACTGTTGCTCAAATGTCTCAACCCAGGCCCCTCCAATGTAGTGACCCGATGCAAGCACCTCTGTCACAGAGGCATTAATTTCTTCTCCGATAATCTGGTATTGTTCGGTCAGATCAAACGGTGGGATTTTCTTCACTCATTTACACCACGAGTCATACTCAACTAATAGAATCAAATTTTGCACAGGATTGAAACCGCACAACGTCATTGTGATCACGGACTGGAGATTTTGTTGGTTTGTTTCGAGGAGATCAGGGGTTCAGGAAGGGGGGACAGGGGATGGGAAGCGGAAGGTAGGGACTAGGGACTGGGAGCTAGGGATCAGGTGTTGGGGGACAACTCAGAACTCAAATCTCAAACTTCAGAACTCCCATAGTCCCTGGCTTCTTATCCCTGGCCCCCACTCATCCCCCCTCATCTGTCTAACAACGAACAACGAACAACTCTGAATCTGAATGAATTCTCCTCTACAACTCGTCTGGGCGCTGGGAATGATGGCGATCGCGATCGCGCTTTCGGCATGGCAACGGCTGGGTTTGGAGTGGAATCTGGCAATTGCAACAGGGCGCACGATTGTCCAATTGCTGGTCGTTGGTTATGTCCTGGCGGCGGTGTTTGCTATTCGAGAGCCCTGGCTGGTGCTGATGGTGCTGGGGGTGATGCTGGCAATTTCAACCCTGGCTGCCCGTAACCGGATCAGCCGAAAAATTCCTCACCTGTTGCCCCTGGTGGGTGGTTCCATTTTAGTTAGCATCCTCCTCACTCTGGTTTACATCAATCTGCTCGTGATTCGACCTCAGGTCTGGTATGAACCTCAGTACGTTATTCCATTGGCGGGAGTTGTGTTAGGAAATGCGATGAATGGAGCCGCTCTCGCGGGCGAACGTCTGGTTAGTACTCTCAATAGCAGCCAGTTAGAAATTGAAACCCACCTCAGTTTGGGAGCAACTCCCCGGCAGGCTGTAGCCCAGTATCGTAAAGACGCCATCAACGCTGGATTAATTCCAACCATCAACACCATGATGGTAGTGGGGATCGTAACCTTACCAGGGATCATGACTGGACAGTTGCTAAGTGGCGTTAAT
This sequence comes from Leptolyngbyaceae cyanobacterium HOT.MB2.61, assembly GCA_023511615.1. Lineage (GTDB taxonomy): Bacteria > Cyanobacteriota > Cyanobacteriia > Leptolyngbyales > Leptolyngbyaceae > Leptothermofonsia. The sequence continues at coordinate 37,606 of JAIMBL010000007.1, read as the reverse complement.
CCCCTCCTGGCGGCGGCTTACCAGATGCTGATCATGTTTATGCTGGCCTTTGCGACCTTAATCACCACCTCCCTCGTCACCTGGGGAATTTGTCAAAAATTTTTCAACCAGGCCGCGCAGTTAATTTTGTGGTGAGGAGGTATTCTTGTCTGTTGTCCGTGTGCGGGAGCATGTTAACCCGCTCAGCAAAAAGTATCAAACGCCTGCCTCTCCGCCAGACTGGCAGAAGATATATGCTTTACCAAACCAGCCCCTTCATCTGGATATTGGCTGTGGTAAGGGACGATTTTTGCTGGAGATGGCGCAACGCCAACCAGAGTGGAACTTTTTGGGCCTGGAAATTCGGGAGCCGCTGGTTGATCAGGCCAATCAGTGGCGAAATGATCTGGGGTTGGTCAATCTGTACTATCTGTTCTGTAATGCTAATAATTCCCTTCGTCCGATCCTGAATTCCTTGCCAGCGGGCATTCTACGAAGGGTTACGATTCAGTTCCCCGATCCCTGGTTTAAGCGTAAACACCAGAAACGTCGTCTGGTGCAGCCAGAACTGATAAATGATTTGGCGAGTGCCCTGCCCAGTGGCGGTGTGGTGTTTCTTCAATCGGATGTGGAAGAAGTTGCCGTAGAGATGGGCGATCGCTTCTCTGAAAACCCTGCCTTTACTCGCCAGCCCGACCATTGGTTGCCTGAAAATCCAATGCCCATTCCCACTGAGCGCGAACTGTCTACCTTAAAGCGAGGCGAACCCGTCTACCGAATGCTGCTTGTTAGAACGTGAAGTGTGGCTCACAGTTCCTTAAACTCATACAGCACCACGCCCGTCTCGGGGTGGTTACCAATGTCGGCATAACCCGCCCGCACAATGCTTAAGAGAACATTTTCCACTTCTGCAAAGCTGGCTCCGGTTTCCATCACTCCCTGCGTTACAGAAAGCTTGCCACCTCTGGCTTCCGCGGCTCTTAGAAGTTTGACTGTGAGCTGATTAGTCTGAGATTGAACAACGGGAGGCAACAAATCCTCTTGAATCACGACTCGTTCAATCACCGCTTGATCTTGGGGAACTCCCGAAGGCAGGAGACCCTGGCTGCTTCTCAGTTTGTCATTGTGCTCCTGCACCATGTTAGGAATCAGGAGGAGATCCACGAGTTGACCGATCCCAAACAGGCCAAAACTGAACATCCACAACAAACCTGTGAAAATTTTGCCGTTGTAAAGGCGATGTAGCCCGTGCAGTTGAAGCAGGCAACCCAGCCAAAGAACGTAAGCGGTGCCAATGTTGTTCATACCCGTGGTTCTTTGATGCTTGAAAGCAGGTAAGGGGGATTAGGAATAGAGAGCAGGGTGATTGCTATAGTTTCTAAATCATAAGGACTTTGCTCAAAGTTGGCAGCGTCAGAAGATAGAAGGAATTAGATAGAAGGAATTCCGTTTGGTTACAAAACTTGAATCTGTGTTGCAACTCTTAACGCGATCACTGCAATTTGGTGTCGCAGAGCCTGATAGACTTGATTTCGTGATCATTGCTGAAACTCCATCTGGTGAATCAGCAACAGAAGTTTTTCTCTAATCGATTGCAGAAGGTGGCGCTTTGCCGAAGCTATCGCATGCCTGTCTGAAATTCAGAAGTTCCGCAGACGAAATAACGACCCATGGTAGATTCCATTAAGAAGCCTGTTTTTGAAGAGATGCGTCCTGGGGTAAAAGTTCCTGCGAAGGAAACGATCCTGACCCCCCGCTTCTACACCACTGACTTCGATGAGATGGCGAAGATGGACATCTCCGCCAACGAAGACGAGCTAAAGGCCATCCTGGAAGAGTTCCGGGCAGACTACAACCGTCACCACTTTGTTCGCAACGAAGAGTTTGAGCAGTCCTGGGATCACATCGATGGTGAAACTCGTCGATTGTTTGTCGAGTTTCTGGAGCGCTCCTGCACGGCTGAATTTTCTGGATTTCTGCTCTACAAAGAACTGGGACGGCGGCTGAAGGATAAGAACCCAACCCTGTCTGAGATCTTCACTCTGATGTCTCGTGACGAGGCGCGTCATTCTGGCTTTTTGAACAAGGCATTGTCAGATTTCAACCTGACCCTCGACCTGGGATTCCTCACCAAGAGTCGCAAGTACACCTTCTTTAAGCCCAAATTCATCTTCTACGCCACCTACCTATCTGAAAAGATTGGATACTGGCGCTATATCACCATCTACCGTCATCTGGAAGCCCATCCAGAAAATCGGATTTATCCCATCTTCCGCTTCTTTGAAAACTGGTGTCAGGACGAAAACCGTCATGGCGACTTTTTTGACGCCATTATGCGCTCTCAACCCCAGTTCCTGAATGACTGGAAGGCCCGGCTGTGGTGCCGTTTCTTCCTGCTTTCCGTGTTTGCCACCATGTACCTGAACGATGTCCAGCGGGCTGGCTTCTATCGCTCCATTGGGCTGGATGCGCGGGAGTACGACAAATACGTGATTGAGAAGACGAATGAAACGTCTGCTCGTGTTTTCCCGGTCATCCTGAATGTGGAAACGCCAGAGTTCTACGATCGCCTGGAGATTTGTGTTCGCAATAATGAAAAGCTGACAGCGATCGCCAACTCTAACGCTCCCAAATTTGTGCGGTTCTTCCAAAAACTGCCTTACTACATCTCCAATGGATGGCAATTCCTCCGGCTCTATCTCATCAAGCCGATTAACACCGCTTCTCTGGAAGGAACCATCCGCTAGGTTGGATACAGTTGCCCCTTGGTTGTCGACGGCTCTGCCCTGTTGGTTTTCAGCAGTGTAGAGCCGTTTCTTTTTCCCCTCCGGCGTTGCTGATTCCGGGGATAAATTTAGGGTTGGATGAATTGGAACTTCGTTCCAACTCATCCTGCTATTCAGCTCCCCTCCCGACTTCCCAATTTCATTGCTACAACTGTATAAAAAATTCATTGCAGCTACTTGAAATCCATTCAGCTTCTTCTGCTATCCCTTGGCTTGCCCGTCCTTGCCCATCCAGCCCAGGGGCTGCCACTGGCCTCCCATGCAGCCAGTGACCTTTCCCACCCCCACTGGAACCTCCAACCTATCCAGAACCCAACCCAAAACTCAAATCTCAAACCCCAAAACTCCTCCCCCCCTTCCTCCCTCGATCTAGATCCCACTCTCATCGACTCCAGCCCCGTCCTCCGGCGCTGGCTTGATAAGGTTCCCGATGTTTTAGAAGACATCAAACGAGACCCCAGCTTTCGCACCCGCTTACGGTTAGGATTTTCTACCTTTCCCTCCACTCGACAAGCGGGGGGATGGAATATTGGACTGGAGGACCTGTTTGTGGGGCGAACAGGTCTGACTCTCAATGCTGATTATCAGTCATCGTTCGACGGTAAACGAGAGGCTTGGGGAGCTGACCTGCGCTACTACATGCTTCCATTAGGTGGCTATATCAACCTTGCTCCAGTTCTGGGTTACCGTCGTTTGGACACTCCACGCTACACGTCCGACGGTTTGCATGTAGGTTTGCGTCTGTTGCTGGTTCCTTCTCGAACTGGGGCTGCGGATATTTCTTTAACCCAGAGTTGGGTCGCCCCTGGAGCAGAGGAAGAAGTTGGGTTAACTACGCTTTCTTTTGGCTACGCGCTGACCCACCGTTTGCGGCTTTCTACCGATATGCAGAAGCAAAATGCACGGCAACGGAAGGATAGCCGGGTTGGGGTAGTACTGGAGTGGATGTTTTGAATCTCAGCTTATGGATAGAGGAAATTGGGCTTGCAGCCTGGTTATGCTCGAAATTGGGACGTCAGTATATTTGTAACTTTGACGAGTTCTCGAGGTTTCTATGCGAAGAACGGTCAAGCAGGAAGAACAGGAAGTAGTACAAAGCCCTGAGTATTTGAGGGGCTACCGGGATGGTCAGCGCGATCGCCTCGCCAGATCTCGTGCGTTATCAGGGGATGGAATTTTGGGAGCGTTGCTGGCGATCGCCCTAATAGCAGGGATTGGATACTTTGGCTACAACTACGCCACGACTGGACAATTCTTCCCAGATCGAGTCGATTTTACCCTGCCTGAACTCCCTCCCTCTCAAGAACGTTAACAGTCTTTGTCCCTGATCCACACGTCGAGTAGTGAGATTTGCGATTTTCCGTATTGAGATAAATCATCCAGGTAATCAAGAGATCCACACGTCGAGTAGTGAGATTTGCGATACTAGGAGTTGGTTTTGTGACTTACTCTGCGCATGTTCATTATCGATATCACGTTGAAGAGTACCCCTGTGACCCTATCTGTCCAGCGTAAAGCTGCCGAAGATGCGGAAGCTGTCTATAAACAAGTTGTCGAAGCAATTTCGTCTGGCAGTACTAAAGTGCTGGAGTTGACCTGTGAGCAACAGGTGGGAAAAAAGGTTAGTGTGTTAAGCAGTGAAATATCTGCGGTCCAGGTGGCTGAAAAATCCAGTACCGCCACTTCTTCCGGCAGACCTCCCGGTTTTGCTGCCCTTGTAGAATGACCTCATCCTCTGTTCGCACTGATCGCTCAGCCATCCAGGTCGAGAACCTCTGCTTTAGCTGGTACAAGGGAGACACCGTTCTCGATGCCTGCTCATTAGAGGTGCCAGAGGGTGAATTTTGGATGTTGCTGGGTAGCAACGGCAGTGGCAAATCGACCCTTTTGAAACTGTTGGCAGGTTTGCTCCAACCCCAGGCTGGCAAGATTCACAGCCTGTCTCCCATTGGGTTTGTGTTTCAAAATCCCGATCACCAACTGGTAATGCCTACGGTGGGAGCGGATGTCGCGTTTGGGCTGGTAGATGAGCGTTTGCCGCCTCACCAGATTCGCCAGCGGGTTGAAGAAGCTTTGGATGCGGTGAATTTGCTGAACTTGCAAAGACGCCCGATCTATGCCCTCAGTGGCGGCCAGAAACAACGGGTGGCGATCGCGGGAGCGATTGCCCGCCACTCTAAAGTGCTGTTGCTGGATGAACCCACCGCTCTGCTAGATCCTGACAGCCAACTGGACCTGGTTGAACAGGTTCAGCACCTGGTAAAGAGTCGGGGGCTAACTGCCCTCTGGGTAACCCATCGCCTGGGTGAACTGGATTACTGTGATGGAGCCTTTCTGTTGGAGCAGGGTAAGGTCGTCGATCAGGGGAATCCTCAACACCTGCGACAAAGACTGATGCAAGCAGGGATTTTGTAACGTTTCTTCACCAAGATGTGTGATGATTGAAGTAGTGAGGAATTTGTACTTATGCCATCTTAAAGTTTCAGGGTTATTGCATTCAGGCTATGCCACGCCCCTCTCCACAGTCACTGTTTTTAGTAGACGGCTACAACGTCGTCGGAGCATGGCCTGACCTGAGGCGAGTGCGCGATCGCAACGGTCTGGAGGAGGCCCGCCGCCGTCTGATTGAGATTCTGGCTAACTACAGTGCATTTCAGGGATATGATACTCAACTGGTGTTTGATTCCCAGTATCGAGAAGCCTCCAGCAACCGGGAAGTAATTACTCCCAACCTCTGTGTTTGTTACACCGATTTTGGGCAAACCGCAGATACCTATATTGAAAAAACCTGTGCTGCTTTCCGGCACGATGTTCGTAAGTTCCACCAGCGCTTAATTGTGGCAACTTCTGATCGGGCTCAGCAGCTAACCGTGGTGGGGTATGGAGCGGAATGGATGTCCGCAGAGCAGTTAGCCTCGGATGTGGAAAACGTTCATCGCCGGGTGCAGCGCAGACAAAAGCCCGTCCGCAAGTCCTCCAGTCGCTTTCTGGCCCACTCCCTTGACCCAGTGGCACAGAAACGTCTAACCCAGCTCCGTTTTGGTAAGCATTAAGGGATAAGCAGGTAGGTGTACTTGAAAGGAGGGGTCGGCTGTACGCCATTCATAATGGCTACTTAATTCTTACCTGACTTGAAAATAAACCCCTCGATTCCCCCGACTCCCTTATTTTTACTTGTGACGCTGTACACCGTTCATGATGACTTGTGTCAGTTTTTTTGAACGACTCTTCAAAAAAGTCTTGTCAAACGATCCAAATTATCGATACCATGGGATTCGCAATGTTAAGCGTTCCTCAGTAGCTCAGTGGTAGAGCGGTCGGCTGTTAACCGATTGGTCGCAGGTTCGAATCCTGCCTGGGGAGTTGAAAAAGTGATTGATTATCCATTGTTGAACGCTAACAGCCCGAAATCTGGCTCTTCCTACCATGTCCACTGGCTGCTAGATCCGGATATTATTTTTCTCAATCATGGTTCTTTTGGAGCCTGTCCGGTGCCTGTCCTGGAGGCCCAGCGGCGGCTACGCGATCGCTTAGAACGGCAACCCCTTCAATTTTTTGACCGAGATTATGAAGCCCTCTTAGATAGTGCTCGTAGTGAACTGGCTGCCTTTGTTGGGGCTGATCCGGCAGATCTGGTCTTTGTGCCGAATGCAACAACGGCAGTGAACACCGTGCTGAAGTCGCTTCAATTTGAGCCGGGAGACGAGTTATTAACCACCAATCAGGAGTACAATGCCTGTCGCAATGCGCTGAACTATGTTGCAGACCGGTATGGGTTGCGAGTGGTTGTAGCCAATGTTCCCTTTCCGATCCACTCTCCAACCGAGGTAGTTGAGGCAGTTTTGCAGGGCGTTTCAGCCAGAACCCGGCTCGCCTTGTTCGACCATGTGGTGAGCCAGACTGGATTGGTGTTTCCCATCGCCCAACTGGTTCAAGAGATGGCTCAGAGGGGCATTGAAACCCTAGTGGATGGGGCTCACGCCCCCGGAATGGTGCCGTTGAATTTGAAGGATTTGGGAGCAACTTACTACACAGGAAACTGCCACAAATGGTTATGCGCGCCCAAAGGAGCCGCATTTTTGTATGTGCAACGTGATCGCCAAACAGTCATTCGCCCTCTCACTATCAGTCATGGCGCAAATTCTCCCAGGGGCGATCGCTCCCGTTTTCAGTTGGAATTTGACTGGACTGGCACCGACGACCCAACCGCTTATCTATGCGTCCCTGAAGCCATCAGGTTTATGGGGTCCTTGCTGCCCGGAGGCTGGCCCGAACTAATGGCAAGCAACCGTCAGTTAGCACTCACCGCCCGCCAGACTCTTTGCACAGCCCTCGACATTGCACCTCCAAGCCCGGAGGAAATGGTCGGTGCATTAGCCGTGTTGCCTTTGCCTGAGGGAAACCCGCAAAAGCTACAGGCCGAATTGCTCAATCGCTACCAGATTGAAGTTCCGATCATCCCCTACCCCACCTCAACCAGCCGGAAAGTCAGGGTTTCGACCCAACTTTATAACGCTCCACAGCAGTATAAAATCCTGGCGGATGCTCTAGCAGAATTACTCAGCAAAGAAAACCCCATCTTATAAAGATGTAATGCACTTCTAACACAATTGATCCCCGCAACAAATCTTTAAGGGAACATAGAAGCATCCGTCTTAACCTCTGGTTCTTGATCGATTGCAGCCCCAGGTGAAAATATTGATCCCGCAAAGTCTCTTGATAATAGTGTCATCACTCTTGAGATAGACTCAGTGAACTGAGTAGCCGCTGGCACTCAATACCTATCCTTTCATCGGGAAGTTTTCAGAGGAGGTTAAAAATGGCCTGATTGTGTCCACTTTTTACTTAATTTATATTAGAAAACAACTCATTTAAATTTCCTCGTTGTCTGTATTTTGCTGACACGAGTTTTAACCAACTTGCTTTAAGAGGCGTTGTATGAATACGTGTCCTTGCTGTTCTGAAGTGCTTCTACGTCATGCCCGTCATAATCAAATCTACTGGTTCTGCCCCCATTGCTGGCAAGAAATGCCTGATCCCTCATTGGATACCAGAGATTCCCAACGAATAATGTCTCGATTAACAATGCCTCCATTATCTAATTCAGTGAAAACTCTAGCAGTTCGATAACAAGTCAGAAATGTGATTTTGGGCGGAAAAAGCCTACTCCCAAATGCCTTTCAGTGACCTGTATCAAAGTAGTTACAACTAGACAATAGTTGGCCGCCCAGAGTTCTATCTTTTTGGGCGGTTTTTGTTTTATTGCCTGGTTATTTGATCTCTAACTATGGCAGTACTAAATGATTTATTAAAGGAAAGGGCTTTGTAAAAAGGGATTTCAGCGGAATCCCTTTTCACAATCCAGATAGGATCGCTATATCCCCCCTGGTAATAGGAAAAAGTATCCTGTGCTACCTTGAGTCCCAAGAAACTCTCTGGAAGGCGAGCTTTGTTGGAGCAATCGGCGACGTTTATTTCCAAATCCTCAAGAGAGCTTACGTTCTTCGGTAGGATGGTTCTCCCAGCTTGCCGGTGAAAGAGTAGCTTATGCTACTCTTTCATCTCAAACAAAATCCCTGAAATATTGATTTTGTTTTGGTGATAAGCGTCGCTCATCCCCAAACTCTCAGGAGAGCCGGTAGGATGAAGAAGGATGAACAATATTGAACGATTCGATTCATGGCTCTGGATAATCTGCGAGACCTCTACCAACAAGTTATTCTGGAACGCTACAAAAAACCCCGCCACCGCGGAAAAACGAACCCAGTCCATCGCTACCAGAGGGGGCATAACCCTTCCTGTGGCGACACGATTGAACTCACCGTAAAACTCAATGAAACGGGCGATCGCATCGAAGACGTGAAGTTTGAAGGGGAAGGATGCGCGATCGCTATGGCATCCGCAGACCTGATGTCGGAAGCCCTACAAGGCAAAAGCCTGGAAGAAGCGCTGGACATGGTGCAACGCTTTCAAAACATGATGCAGGGTAAAGGGGAATTTCCATTTGAACAGCGGAAACTAAATGTGATGCAAGGAGTTTCTCAATTTCCCGTGCGGATTAAGTGCGCAACATTGACCTGGCATACGCTTAAAGCGGCTATTGAAGCATCTAATCCTCAGCCCGCTGGTTTTGTCAGCAACGAATGAATCGCTCAACCTACAGCTATTCCAAACTTCAAAGCAAACTCTTAGAGAAAGAAATTTAAAGAGAAAGAAATTTAATTTAAAGAGAAAGAAATCTAAAAATACAGTGAGTTTCAAGCGCATAAACCTCACTTCAGCCCCTAGCCCCTTAAAGCCAGCTTCTAGCCTCTTAAAGTGTGGCTGAAACTCAACTGAAAACCCCTGTAAGTGTTTTCTTTTCTGGAAAATTTATATGTAAAAATACTTGATTTTCTACCGCCAGATAACCCTTGGAATTTATACAAAGATACACTTAATCAAATAAATTAATCGGCACCATAAGATTCGAGTGATAGGATTTAGTTAATTGGCTGGATAAGTCTTTGTTTTGGCTTTCTAGCGTTTTGCTTCCTTAATAAGGGAGGGAGGCAGCGATGATTGTAGAGAACATTGAGATAAAACCAGAAACCCGCAATCACAAAGGATTTTTCATTCCAGAAACATCCTATAAGCTGGTGGACATTGACCGAGCTGGTTGGGCACTGATTTGTATGAACAGTACTGTCTGTCACTACGTTGATCCTGACAATCTACAATTGCCCACCGAAGCAGGATTAGGAAAAATCTGGTAAAGGCTGAATACCGATGAACAGGCACTGCTGATGGCTGGTCTGACTTCAGATTCAGCCATCTTTTTTGCGATTTTTACCAGTTTTGGTGAGAAAATTCTTAGAGGATGTTTGAGAAGTATGGCATGAAAGATAAGCTTCTTCAGTGGTTCAACCTGGCTTTGATGGTGGATCTCTTTCTGGTGTTGCTTAGCTTTTTTTGGCTGGCGATCGCCCTGATCGGTCGTAGTGCCGGAGTCCCCCTCGGTCTTGACCTCTGGTACAAACTTTGGGAACCTGTATTTACACCTGCGATCGGCATCTTTATGGCAGGGGCCATTCTCAGTGGGGTCATCAGTTGGGTCAGTAAACGCTTCAGTGCTCCCAGTTCCTGAAAAATTTCCCAACTTCTTCGAGGCTGGCATAGTGCTTCTAAAAGAAGTTGGGGATCTGAACTTTAAGCTTTGAAGATCGAGGTTAAAGGAAAACGCCAATCACACCCTTTTTAACCAACCTATCGACTACTGCTCCTATAGCTCTTCATTCTTCCCAATAATTCTCTTCGATCCAGATCCGCATTTCAGTTTCTGAATCAGTGCAAACTTCCTTACCCGTGCGTGGATCAAGCGCGTGCCACCAGGTCACTCCGGAGCGATCAGTAGTTTGCCAGATTTGCAGATCACTGAAGTGGGCGATCGCTGCAACCAGTTGATTCCACCAGTTCTTCAACCGGGAGCCTGGAGAAACTGCGGCCCGATCTACCGCATCAGCTTCAATTTGCTTTTGCTCTCGTTCTAGTAGGGCAACCAATTGAAAATTATTGGTATTCCTGGCAACTTCCAGACGATGCCTCAGGGAAGCAAGCATATTTGCCTGATGCCTCGCCTCAAAATCATTAAAGTGAAATGCACTAGCCATAGTTCACTACAAAATACTCAACATTGACCAACTGCTTACTTTTCTCACTATAAATTCTTTCCTGTAGTTAAAGCTACAGAAAACATGTTTTGTTAGATTTGCTTGACAAAGAATTACACCTTTTCCCTAGGTGGCGGCACGATGCCCCGCTGGCTGAGTTTCTCATCAATTTCCTTCAATAGTTCAAAATCTTCCTCTGGAAGAGAAAAATTAATTTTATCCAGCCCGTCTCTAGAGGCGTCCTTCCTGAGAAAGGAAAAGGCCTGATGAAACTGTTGCGGAGTTGCTTCAATCGGGCCATCAAAATGGCAGGGGATAATGCGATGAAAATTCCAGGTTGCAACGTGATAAGCCCAGTCCAACGTTTCCTGGGGAGCCCGGTTCAGGATCAACGTTTGCAGGATAGGGGCAACAAAAAGGCGACCACCTCCCCGCAGCGCTTCAAATGAGAAGTGCCAGTTCTTTTTCCACTTAAATGGAAACAACCCGAAATAGGCCTTTCTGGAGCGATCGGGAGCATTGTGAGCATCGCGAAACGCCTGCCCTAATGGAATAGTTTCGACAGCACTGGGACGGAAGTAAAACGCAAACAGGGAAATACGCTGCCATCCCTTTCTGCGGCTTGCTTTGCTATCTTCAACCTGATCGAATACCTCATCCTTTGCGTGAAAGAGTAAGGGATAGGGATCCAGTTGCACAATTTCAGGTGGATCCTCAGGCACTGAAACCACGGAATCGGTTATCAGTAGGGTGCGCGATCGCCGATGGAGAAAAGCAATTTCCTCAAACGTCCCCGGTCCTAAATGGATGGGCCCCAGCATTGCATAGTCAAACTCATCCCCAAAAGGAGCCTGGGTACTGTCTTCTGGCAGCTCGTGGGTGCGCCCCAGAGGGAACCCCAACCAGCTCAGCGGCAACTGGAGCGGAAAACTCCACTGATTCGGCGCGACGAAGACCTGCGCCTTGGGGAATTTTCTGGCGAAGGGGCCTACAAAAACCTTGTGCTCCAGGCCCGAAATGGTTGGCAGGATGATGTATTTCACATCGCCATGAACCTCGACCAGCTGATTCATCAGTCGGATACATTCAGGAGTTGACGCAACTGGTGAATAGACTAGCAACCCTCCTGCATCCAGTTTCACCACTGTCATGCGAATGGGGACAACCACATACATAATTCCCTGAACCTGCTCAAACGTCCAGATAGTTCCCTTGACCACTTCCCGACGAAGGGTTCGCCGCCTGCCAAAGGGATAGAGGGGCAGAACGGGCCAAAAATTCCATAAAAAGTCCCTCTGATTAATGGTTTGTTGCTCTTGCACCTGATCACTCACTGAGATTTTTCCACTGCCTACCTAACAACTAATATCAAACCTCTGAATCTAAGACCAATCCTTCATGCTGTGGAACAGGAATGTATCTAAAGGTGTTAACCGCTCAGTCCAGTCCTCGCAGGAAGTTGTTGAGTAGGCTTTAAGCTGGAACCAGAAGGTGCGTCGCAGCGCGTCCAATCAGATGGGAAGATGACCCAATCTAAGCTGAAATGACTCAGAGCCCTTGACGAGGATTGAACTCGTGACCTCACCCTTACCAAGGGTGTGCTCTACCACTGAGCTACAAGGGCAATCAAGTTAAGCGTTTTGAGTGATGAGCTTTGAGTGATGAATTTTGAGTTGAAGTTAGCTAGCTCAAAACTTAAAACTCTGAACTTACCACTGATGGTGTGGATGGGCCGGGCTAGATTCGAACTAGCGTAGGCATAGCCAGCGGATTTACAGTCCGCCCCCATTAACCACTCGGGCACCGACCCATTTGTCCACGGATATTGATATTAACACAAGAAGATGTGCCGATCAGATGCAAATTGTTGCTGAACCCATGAATGTTTTCGCGAAAGCTTAACTATAATCACCGGAGCAATCTGTGGTATCGATCTGCCAAGGTAGATTTGGCAGGTAGCTGGAGCTTAATGGGTTGATTTGGGTTAAATTCCGAGGGTCTTTGACCCATCAAGATTTCTCTGACAGAACACTATTGGTCTAAAGCTATGACCTTCATCTCCCTCACCTACGCCCTGTTCTTGATCAGCATTCTTGGGATCTTCTGGTCCGTTCAGCAGCAGTGGCTCCGTATGTGGGCGCTTCTGGCCGCCAGCATTGTTTTCTACGCGTCCCTGCAACCGCAATATATTCCACTCCTACTAGCAGCAGCGTGGATTACTTTCCGCATTGGACAGGTCATTAGTTCTCCCCCTGACTGGCGCATCGAAGACTGGCAATTTGCCCAGCAAGACTGGAACCGGCAGCGGCTGAAGCTCCTCTGGTTTGGCATTGTGGTAAATGTGCTGTTGCTGTTTGGGTTCAAATACATTCCCTTTGTGCTATTGACGATTGGGGCAGTGGTTGGGTCAACACCCCTTCAAACCCAGGCTGAGTGGACCAGGGAAAATTTAATCGCACCGCTCGGGCTGAGTTTTTTCTGCTTTGAGTGCATTGCCTATCTGGTTGATGTCTATCGGGGAGCACCCGCAGCTCAACAGTTCCTCAAATTCTCGGCCTATAAGCTCTTTTTTCCAAAACTCATCAGTGGGCCAATTACCCGCTACCAACTTTTTGCGACCCAGGCACAAAACCAGAGCTTTCCCAGTCTCGATCGCATCTCAGAGGGGTTATGGTTAATTGCCTGCGGATCCGTCAAAAAAGGTTTGATTGCCGATAACTTGGGGGTTCTGGTTGATCTGAGCTTTCAAAACTTGCAGCGGGCGGGTAGCGGCGATCTATGGCTGGCGACGGTTGCCTATGGCTTTCAGCTTTATTTGGACTTCAGCGGCTACATAGATATGGCGCGGGGAAGCGCATTGCTGTTGGGTTTCAATCTACCCCAAAACTTTGATTTTCCCTACTTTGCCACCAGCATTGCCGACTTCTGGCGACGCTGGCACATTACTTTAGGAGATTGGTTACGCAACTATCTTTATTTTCCCCTGGGCGGCTCTCGTCAGGGTCTGACTCGCACCTGTCTAAATCTCATGATTGTAATGGTGATTGCAGGCATCTGGCATGGGGCGGCATGGGGATTTATTGTTTGGGGCATTTTGCATGGGCTTGCCCTGGTCATCCATCGCCTCACAGATGCGCTATCAGAGCGCTATGAAGGCTTAAAGTACTTCTGGCAGGGGGCTGTTGGTATGGTCGCCGCGTGGTTGCTGACCCAAATCATGGTGTTTTTTGCCTGGATTTTCTTCCGCCTGCCCGATCTTAAAGATGCCTGGTTCGTGATGCAACGATTGTGGGGACATCCAGCCGATGCTCAGTTTGCCCAAAAAGTTTATCTGGATACCTTTGGTTTGGAACCCCTTCAAATTGGGCTGATGTTGGGGATTCTGGCGGCCTTGATGGCAGTCGCCTACACGTTTAATCGGTTACTCAAGCTCCAACTCAACTGGCATATCAAATTGCTATTAGTTCCCGTCTGTTTGTTTGCTGTCTGGCTACTCGCTCCAGAGGGCTCATTGCCCTATATTTACTTTGATTTCTGATGCTTGGTTGGAAGGTGATGCCATTTTAATTGATATGAGTAGGAAGCTATTGTTTGTTGGGTTCTCCAGGAAAGAAGCGATCGCTCAAAATTTCCGCCAAACTGTAAGGACACTCTGGCGGAAAGCTGGTGTCTGGTAGATCCGCTTCTCCAACAGCCAGGGAAACGGCCTTCAAATACGCTTTTTGCAAAGCTTTGTTTAAGTAGGGCTTCAGACTGGGGTTTTTCTCAAGCAGTTCAGCAAGATCGAGCCGTTGAACCTGAATCGCTGATAACTAGCTACGACTGCAGTTTTACGGCTGGTAGTGCCATTTCAATAGATGCCCAACTACAGAAGGCTGCATTGCCCCTGTTGGCGTAGCAGATGGTCACACAACACCAGTGCTACCATAGCTTCTACCATCGGCACAGCTCTGGGGAGGACACAGGGATCGTGTCGTCCCTTCGCCGCCAGAGTCACTTCTTCGCCTTCGCGGGTGACGGTTCGCTGTTCTTTACGAATGGTGGCTGTTGGCTTGAAAGCAACGCGAATAATAATATTTTCACCGTTCGAGATGCCTCCCTGAACACCACCGGAACGATTGGTAACTGTGCGAATGTTCCCCTGGTCATCGGTGTAAAATTCATCGTTGTGTTCGCTGCCCGTCATTAAGGTGCCAGCAAAGCCAGAACCGATCTCAAAGCCTTTGCTGGCAGGGAGAGACATCACTCCTTTCGCCAGGTCTGCCTCCAGTTTGTCGAATACGGGCATCCCTAACCCTTTAGGAACATTACGGGCGACACATTCAACAACACCCCCCAGGGAATCCCCCTCATCCCGCGCCCGCTCGATCAGATCAATCATACGGGTGGCACACTCAGCATCAGGGCAACGAACGATGTTGCTTTCAACTTGCTCCAGGGTGACTGTTTCGGCGTTGACCAAGCCTTCGATGTCCTTGATGCGTTTGACATAGCCAATAATTTCAACACCCGCTACCTGGCGCAGAATTTTCTTGGCGATCGCTCCCGCCGCAACTCGCCCAATAGTTTCCCGTGCAGAAGAGCGGCCACCCCCCTGCCAGTTTCGAATACCGTATTTGGCATCGTAGGTGGCATCCGCATGGGAGGGGCGATACTTGACGGCCATCTCGTCATAGTCCTGCGATCGCTGATCTTTATTGCGCACCAGAATGGAAATGGGAGTACCCAGCGTCTTACCTTCAAATACACCAGAAAGAATTTCGCAGCGGTCTTCCTCTTTACGAGGAGTGGTTATTTTGCTCTGCCCCGGACGCCGCCGATCCAGCTCAAACTGAATGTCTTCTGGACTGATTTCTAATCGTGGCGGGCAACCATCAATAATAACCCCCACGCCACCTCCGTGAGATTCGCCATAGGTGGTAACGCGGAACAGATGACCGAAGGTGTTGCCCATAATGGTTGATGAGTGCGATCGCAGACTTCCATCCTACATCCTACCGATGGACAAACAGAACTCCGATACCCATCCACCCTTTTACCTGTTGAGTTCTCCCGGCTTGCCGGTGAAAGAGTAGCGTAAGCTACCCTTTCATCTCAAACAAATCCCTGAAATATTGATTTCGTTTTGGTGATAGGCAAGACTTATCACCAAACTCTCGGGAGAGCCACCTGTTGCCCGTAGCCTGTAGCGTGTATCAGAACTCAGAACTTAAAACTTTCCCTCATTTCATACCTCACTCACCTGACATACCATCCAAATAAAGAACTTATCCATCTATTTGTTGAGCTTGCATGAGACGGGCAAACATTTGCCACTCCCCACGGCAACCCATTGTCAGGCACTGTCCAGGTCGTCTTATTCGCACTACATTGAATTTCAGCCTTTGAGCCCCGTCGAACTCTAAGCAAGTCACCACTATAGAGCGGCTCACCCACAGATACTGGCCGATAATCGCTTCCGCCACGCTTCAGCTCCACAGAGCCACGAACTACTTCGGCAATTTTGGGTTTCGGTTGCGCCATTGCGAGTCCGGCATTCAAAACAATTGCCACCGTAACAATCCAAACCACGTCTTTCGGTCTCACTTCTGTTCTCCTTGGGCGGCTAGACGCTGCTGCGCTACACCTAACCAATACGCTTCATCTGGATTCCAGAGACTACTGTAAGCGATACATTGTTCCCATTCACGAATTACCCGCTCCGCGGCACGGCCTCCATTCAAGCTACTGGTTGGTTCCATTTCTCCCCTTTGTTCCAGCGTTTGAGCCAGAAAACAATGAGCGATTCCCCTGTCATTCTGAAGCTTAATTGCTCGCTCAAAAGGTGCTTGAGCAGCGGCGGGACTTTTTTGCTCTAAAAAGGCTCGCCCTAGATAGATTAACAGCCGGTAGTGCCTTTCTTTTCCAAACTGCGAAAAGCTATTGTCCTGGCTGCGATTGGCAAGTAGCAAAGCGGAAGTTTCCGTGTATTTCTTCTCCTGCAAATAGGCTTCTGCAACCCACTCAAGCCTGCACTCATTTTTTAATGATGACTTCTGTGCAAACCGATCCTGGCATTCATCCAACCAGCTCTGAGCCTGGGCAGAGGCTCGACTACGAGCCGCATTATCAATCAACAGGTTGAAGGCATCAAGTGCGTAATCGTCTTGAAGTGTTGTGTAACCAACCGCGATTTCGTACTTTCCAACTGCAACTTTGCGTCGTCCCAGGTCTTCATAGACCCGTCCCAGTTTGTAATAGGCCTCAGCATTGTCTGGGTTAAGGCTAATCGCGCGATTGTAATCTTTGCTGGCGCTAATTAGTTGGGACTTACATCGGTCAACTGTTTGAGTCTGGGTATTTGCAGTCACCTGAGATTGCTGCACAGTTGCCAAGGACTGAACACATTGTTTATTGTCCCCAAACCAGACTTAGACTGATGACAAGACAGGCAGCAGGCTCCAGAAGCAAATGAGGCTGACCATTAGCAAAACCGAAATGGTACAAATCGCCTCGTCCCACCATTCCTTGGAGAGGTTCATACTGGTCAGAATATATTCCATCGCCTGTCGTCCAGTTTTAGTCAGTGCTCCGCCACTCGCTAAAAGGGCAACAACACTGGGGACGATCACAGCTAAGATGCCAGCATCGGGACCATCCCTAAAAAAGCGATCAACTAACAGGGTCAGGATACTAAAGGAGGCGGTGAGAAAGGCGATCGACATTCCCTGCCAGAGCCAGTCAAACCGCTCACTCCAGCGGGGGGGAGCGGTAAATAGTCGCAACCACTCCCGTTCAGATGGAGGCAGCAGAATTTGCCAATCCTCTAATCGCACAGCCTGATTAATGTGATGGGCGTGATCTAACAGTCTGAAATCTAATTGCTTAATCTGCTTTTTGAGTTGCCTTCGACCCACTTTAGGCTTTGTTGAGCCTTTTGGGGTAAAAGAATGCATCCACTCCTTCAAAGTCCTACCTGGCTCAGCTTTTAATGCTTTTTGAACCTGGGCACGGGCTGCTAATATTTCTAAAATCTCTTCAGCAGCCAGATGTTGGCCTGCCTGTTCGACAGCCCTGACCGCCGCTTCGTAGCGTTGGACGGCAAGGTAAAGGCGATCGCCATTCATAGGGACACCCTTCAGCAAAGTTGTAGAGCAACAGGCTTCCAGCCAAACCTTACCGTTTAGCTACAACTTCTCACAATAACTCTCCGGAGACGCCTGACACTTACTAGCAAACTGTGGCTCTTCCGGCTTGCCAGTGAAAGAGGAGTGTAAGCTACGTTTTCATCTAAACGGAATCCCTAGAATATTGATTTTGTTTGATGATAAGCGACGCTTATCACCAAATTCTCAGAAGAGCCCAAACTGCTGAGGCCTGAGGCTGAACATGAAACTTATACTAATTTAAGCGGAACTCGCGACGGATGAAGGAGGTGTGAGGCTGCGCCCTCTGCACTCCCATGTGTCCCCTTCGCTCTTCAAGTTGGCATTAGCCATCACGACACTTTCAGCCACTTGATATCGACTTACGAAACCAGCACTTGCAACTACTTCACAATCCAAAATCTAAAATCCAAAATGTTCTAACCTGTTGAAGTACTGCTACGACATCGATAGCCTAACTTCTGCTTAAAAGAAAGACGCCCTCTCTGAAGGAGAGCGCCTCTCAAAATTCAGCTAACTATAGATTAGCCGTTGATTGCAGGAGCTTGCATGGCAACCGGAGTTGCTTCGCCACTAGCCAGGTCAAGCGGGAAGTTGTGAGCATTCCGCTCGTGCATCACTTCCATACCCAGGTTGGCGCGGTTAAGAACATCGGCCCAGGTATTGACAACCCGACCTTGAGAGTCAAGCACAGACTGGTTAAAGTTAAACCCATTCAGGTTAAACGCCATAGTGCTGACGCCCAAAGCTGTAAACCAGATGCAGATAACCGGCCAGGCACCCAGGAAGAAGTGCAGTGCGCGGCTGTTATTGAACGAAGCATATTGGAAAATGAGACGACCAAAGTAACCGTGAGCAGCCACGATGTTGTAGGTCTCTTCTTCCTGACCGAACCTATATCCGTAGTTCT
Source organism: Leptolyngbyaceae cyanobacterium HOT.MB2.61 (assembly GCA_023511615.1). Classification (GTDB taxonomy): domain Bacteria; phylum Cyanobacteriota; class Cyanobacteriia; order Leptolyngbyales; family Leptolyngbyaceae; genus Leptothermofonsia. The sequence goes on along the minus strand of JAIMBL010000007.1, from coordinate 19,137 downwards.
GGGATTCGGTTTCGGTAGTCTCACGAATCAGTGAAGAGGTTACCAGAGAACCGTGCATTGCGCAGAACAGAGAACCACCAAACACACCGGCAACCCCCAGCATATGGAAGGGGTGCATCAGAATGTTGTGCTCTGCCTGGAACACGAACATGAAGTTAAAGGTACCGGAAATTCCCAGAGGCATCCCATCGGAGAAGGAACCTTGTCCGAGGGGGTAGATCAGGAATACAGCGGTTGCAGCAGATACGGGTGCGCTGTAAGCAACGCAGATCCAGGGGCGCATACCAAGGCGGTAGCTGAGTTCCCACTGACGACCCATCCAGCAGAAAATACCGATCAGGAAGTGCAGCACAATCAACTGGTAGGGACCACCGTTGTACAGCCACTCATCCAGAGAGGCAGCTTCCCAGATGGGATACAGGTGCAGACCGATCGCATTGGAGGAAGGAACGATCGCGCCAGAGATAATGTTGTTGCCATACAGCAGAGAGCCAGAAACCGGCTCACGGATACCATCGATGTCCACAGGAGGAGCAGCGATGAAACCAATAATGAAGCAGATGGTAGCGGTCAGCAGGGTAGGAACCATGATGACACCGAACCAGCCCACATAAACGCGGTTGTCGGTGCTGGTGACCCACTCGCAAAACCGATCCCATGCGCTGCCGCTTTCGCGTCTTTGAATGGTTGTAGTCATAGTTTTTGATGAGTGCGTGAAACTACAGTAAAATCCGTAGCCAAAAAATGAATCCGGTAGGTGTCTACCTAGACCTCATATTATTTACATTCGTTTTTGTTTTTCCAGCAATTTTTGTAAATAATTGTCAAGCAATTCTTTGCAAATATTTACTCTTCCTACTTGGAGGGAGAGAAGAAAAATACTCCGCAAAGACTATCAAGCATGGGAAATAAAGAATCTTTAGAAAAGATGAAATTATCAAAAAATTTAGTTTTGTAAATGAAGTGAAGGGTGAATAAACTCAAAAAACTCTTTAAAGATCTTATCCTGCGAGGATTTTAAGGCTTTAAGATTGATTGAGCAAGTACAATACTTTAAGCGCAGTTAATCACGTCAAACTACATATTAATAAACATTTCTTTACCAATTAAACCCCAATTGTATTGCTTTTCTGTTACATCCTTTCTAGGCTGTGAAATGATGGCTGAATTAGGTTCAGCCTGAACGGACACCTGCCAGGATCAATCCGTGGCTGTAGCGACATGGGTGATGGAAGCGGCAGTAGATTTTTCCATATTTCACTACAACTTGAACAGAGGCGGCGAATCCGGCAGGAGTTGACCGGAGGAATTGCGTCGCTCATTGGGGTGTTCTGGTTGGGGACGGTCTGGTATCACCTGGTCGAAGGTTGGCGCTGGATTGATGCTGCTTACATGAGCATGATCACCCTGGCAACTGTTGGTTTTCTGGAGGTGAATCCCCTGGGCGATCGGGGACGGTTATTTACGATGAGTTTGATTTTGATGGGCTTAATCAGCATCGGCTACATCGTGAATCGATTTACAGAAGCTTTGATCCAGGGCTACTTTCAAGAAGGACTACGGCAGCGACAGTTTCGACGATTGATGAAATCTCTCTCTGGTCATTACATTATTTGTGGGTTCGGTCGCATGGGGCGGCAAACTGCTCTTGAGTTTCAAGCCGAAGGAGTTAGCTTTGTTATTGCTGACTCTCAACCTGAGCCGATTCAAATGGCTACTGCACTGGGCTATAAAGTCTTTCAGGGAGATGCCACATTAGATGAAACGTTACTCAAACTGGGTATTGAACGGGCAACCTGCATGATTGCTGCCTTACCGTCTGATGCGGAAAATCTTTACACGGTTCTCTCTGCAAAAACGCTGAACCCTAACATTCGAGCGATCGCCCGCGCCAGCAATGACGAAGCCCAACAAAAACTTCAGCGAGCCGGGGCGGATGCGGTTGTTTCTCCCTACATTACTGGTGGTAAACGGATGGCAGCCGCTGCCCTCCGCCCCCAGGTAATGGACTTTGTGGAGGGCATCCTGAGTGGCGCAGATCGCACCTTTTATATGGAAGAGTTTCGCCTCGATGCCACTACCTGCCCCCATGTGGGACAAACCCTGCGGGATGCAAAGTTGCGATCGCAGTCCGGTGCTCTGGTACTGGCTATTCGCCGAGCAGATGGGGTATTGATTAGTGGTCCAAATGCTGACACAGTGTTGATGAATAGTGATCAACTTATTTGTATGGGCACTGAAGAACAATTGCGTCGGTTAAACCAGATCCTAAGCCCCCTTCACCCAAAGCCAATACATTTGCCCAGACAGTCTGAGGAAGGATGAGCCAAACCTTGAAAGTAATAATTTTCAGAGTTTTAAGCTCCCTATCTAACGCGATGTGCAACTTGCCCAACTGCCCTCACCCTAAATCCCTCTCCCACCCTGGGAGAGGGACTTTGAGGAAATCTTACTCCCCTTCTCCCGTTTTGGGAGAAGGGGCTGGGGGATGAAGGCTGACTCTAGTTGCACATCAGGTTAGTCTAACTTAAGCGCATTTGCTGGAACCTCATCCCAGGACTCAACTGTTCACAGACGGGCAACCCAGCCGTCCGCCCTCTGCTGCTCGGTCAGCCGCTCTTGGAAGGATTGGTGACACTCCCGTGCCATTTCTTCATCACAACAGGCAATACAGGAATAGAGAATCCCCGATGGATCAATTTGCTCGTTCACCCAAATCGGCATGATGCTTTTCTCTTGATTGTGGTTCCATTCGAGCCTGGAAGTGGAATTTACAAGAATTTACAAATTTGCCAGTTCTTCCAATGCCACTCCTGTCACCCGGCAAATTCGCCAGTCAGGTAGAATATCAGCCCCCATCCGTTTGTAAAAGGCGATCGCCGGTTCATTCCAGTCCAGTACGCTCCACTCCATCCGTCCACAGCCCTCCGCGATTGCCCGCTGCGCCAGGTAATTGAATAACGCTGTTCCAATTCCATGCCGCCGATATTCAGGCAGGACAAACAGGTCTTCAAGATACATCCCCGGTTTCGTCAGAAAGGTGGAGTAGTTGTAGAAAAACAGTGCAAACCCGGCGGGCTTTCCTGTATACTCCGCCAAAACGGCTTCTGCATAGGGACGATTGCCAAAAAGATGCTCTCTCAGCAGTTCCTCGTTACCCGTTACTGCATGGGAAAGGTTTTCATACTCTGCCAATGACTTCACCAGATCGAACAGGATAGAAACGTCGTTCCGAGTAGCGGCACGCAGGCGGATTCGAACGGTGGTGTCAGTCATACCAGAGTTGAGAGAAGACTTGTTACCTCAGTCAATATACAGACAGGTGCGAGTAGTAGCAACTGCTGTATATTGACTATATTGACTGCTAGTAGTCGTCAATTCTAATTTTGTCGCTTGGGATGGAGTCAAGAGCTATTTTGGGAGTTTTCAACTCCCAAAATAGCTCTTGATAGAGCACTAGCTAGCCAGTGGGAGGGGAGACTGCTCAGCAAATCCTTTAGTTTCAGCAGGGATGCGATCGCTGAGATAGTCATATATCTCCCTCATAGGCATCAAAATAAATCATGACCCCTTCTGATGCTTGCTCCGTATAAACAATTTGCACGCCGTAGTGGGGGGAGGTGAGAAAATTTAGCCAGCGAGCTATTTGGGAGAACGGGATAAACAACCTGCTGAGGCAATCGCCATCCACAACTTCAAGCGAAAATTCAAGGCTGGTATACATGCAGTTTCCTCAACGCTCTGCACCGAGATTTTACCGGAAATTTAGTACATTTATACCAGTCTGTGAAATGTTAACTTTCTTCATTCGCTGGTGTTGCTGACTCTATGGATGAGAAAAGTGCAGGATGAATTGAAACTTCGTTTCAATTCATCCTGCTTGTCAGCAACCCCCATTTGCTCTCCCTTCTGCTCTCACTTGTTTCAAAAATTGTACGATTTCTGTCTGGCCCTCTTCTGCCGCCCAAACAAGGGCAGTCCAGGAATTATCGTCCCTGGCATCCAGATCGGCTCCCCGATTCAACAGTTCTTGTACAATCTCCATTGACCCGCTGGCCGCTGCTGTCATTAAGGCTGTGAGACCAAATCGAGTTTGGGCATTCACATCGGCACCATGATCCAACAACATTGAGGCGATCGCCCCATTTCCGGAAGCAGCAGCACTCATTAATGGGGTCCAACCATCTTCATCAGTCAGATTTGGGTCAGCCCCGTTTTCTAGCAATCGCTGCACAATTTCATCACATCCTGTCTCGGCTGCTGCCATCAAGGCCGTGAATCCTTCTGCGTTCAGAGCGTTGATAGCCACACCCTGGCTAATGCAGGCCTCAACAGTTGATCGATCACCATTCCTGGCTGCCCAAATCAAGTCCATCATTTTGAAGAAGGTGTAGGGTGTAGTTGGTAGGAGTTGCTGATTACTGGAGAGGGGTGAGGGGTGAGAGGTGAGGAGAGTTTTTCAAAAAACAGGGCAATAGATATTTTAATTCTGTCGAATGCGCCTGGGGAACTGGCGACCTGGGTGAAACCCGTTGTCAGGGTTCTGCGGCAGAAATTGGGGGACGATCGTGACCAAGTGCGGATCTCGATTGTTCTCTCACCCTGCGCCAATGCAAGCGGGCAGGAGGTTGCGATCGCCCGTCGCTTTCCAGAGGTTGATCGGGTGCAGGGGGCAGAACATTTCTTGCAATTTTTACTCTGGGGAAAGACAGCTGAAAACTGGGATTGGCGACAGCGAGGGGTTGTCCTGTTTCTGGGGGGCGACCAGTTTTTCCCGGTTGTGATAGGTAGGCGATTGGGCTATCGCACAGTTGTCTATGCCGAGTGGGAAGCCCGCTGGCATTCCTGGATTGATCGCTTTGGCATCATGCATCCAGAAGTGGCAACCCACGTTGCCCCCAGGCATGCACACAAATTTACGGTTGTGGGAGATTTGATGGCAGAGGTTGGTGCGGAAGAAGCCCGGATAACTAGAGAAACTGAGCGATCGCAATCCGCAACCGATTCTCCTCTAATTGGGCTGCTGCCGGGTTCAAAACCCATGAAGCTGATGCTGGGAGTACCGCTAACGTTGGCGATCGCAGAAAGAGTGGCCCAGGTTCAACCCAATGTTCGTTTCGTGATGCCCGTTGCTCCAACCCTTGATCTACAAACTCTGGCAAAGTATGGAGATTCCCTTCAAAACCCAATTATTCAGCGATTTAGTTGGACAGAGGCCAGATTGATTGAATCTGCTCCGACTGGAGCGGGGGTCCCCATTTTGAAAACAAGTTCTGGTTTACAAGTTGAGCTATGGACATCCTTTCCTGCCTACGAACTGCTGTCCCAATGTACGCTCTGCATCACAACTGTGGGAGCAAACACCGCTGAACTGGGAGCCCTGGCAGTACCCATGATTGTTCTACTGCCCACTCAGCAAATGGATGTCATGCGGGCGTGGGATGGGTTACCGGGACTGCTGGCAAACCTGCCAGGAGTGGGTTCCACCTTTGCTACAGTCATCAACTGGTGGGCACTGCGTCGTCTGGGACTGCTGGCATGGCCCAATATTTGGGCGAAGGCAGAAATTGTACCCGAATTGGTTGGCAAACTACAGCCAGAGGACGTGGCAGCGAAGGTGCTTGATTTTCTGAAACACCCAGAAAAACTAAACCAGATGAAGGCAAGCCTTCGCCAGGTGCGTGGTCAAACAGGAGCCGCTGAGAAACTGGTGCAGCTAGTCTGCCAGGAGATCGAAAAAGATGAGTTGCTGAAAAGCAGGATGAATTGAAACGAAGTTTCAAGCATCCAGCACCCTTTTCATCTCCAGATTCAGCAATGCCGAAAAAGATTGCGAAGGTTAAGTTCATATAGGGAGTAGTGTCCAAATCGTAATGATTTTTGAGTCGTTAATGATGGCGGCTAGCGCCGCTCATCATTACCTTGTCAGGTCCACCCATATAGGGAATTCAGTTCCAGACTGGCACAGGCATAGCCTTCTCACTTCAAGCGTAATGGCTCAGCAAAGGGTTTCTCTCAGCAGGTGTTAGCCTAGAAGAGAACCCCTTATTTCTGAGCTTTTTCTGATCCTTTCCTTTCCGTCCATGAAAAAAGTGGTGGTGGGACTCTCTGGTGGAGTCGATAGTTCAACAACAGCAGCAATTCTGCGCGATCGCGGCTACGATGTTGTAGGCATGACCCTCTGGTTAATGAAGGGCAAGGGACAGTGCTGCTCAGAGGGGATGATAGACGCTGCTAAGCTGTGTGATCAGTTAGGCATTCCCCATCACATTGTGGATATTCGAGAAGTTTTCCAGGAAAACATCGTCGATTACCTGGTTGCCGGATATAGCGCTGGAATCACACCTTTGCCCTGCTCTCAGTGCAACCGGACAGTGAAATTTGGCCCGATGCTGAAGTATGCGCGAGAAGAACTGGGCATTGACTACGTCGCTACAGGGCACTATGCCCGCACCCGGTATGACGAAGCGACCGGACGCTACCAGCTCCTGCGAGCCGTAGATCGGAGCAAAGATCAGACCTATTTTCTCTATGACCTGCCCCAAGAGATTCTATCTCAGGTAATTTTTCCTTTAGGAGAACAGTCCAAAACGGAAACCCGTCGAGTAGCCGCAGAATTGGGTTTGCATACGGCCCACAAGCCGGAAAGCCAGGACCTGTGCCTGATTGAGGCAAACGGTTCCATGCGGGCATTTTTAGACAAATACATCACTCCCCAGAAGGGCGAGATTGTTGACCAGTCTGGTAAGGTGCTGGGTCAGCATGATGGCGTGCACCACTATACGATTGGACAACGCAAAGGGTTGGGCATTGCTCACAGTGAGCCCTTGTATGTTGTTGCCCTGGATGCGGTCAATAACCGGGTGATCGTCGGCGATCGCGCCGCTACTCTGTCCGCTGAATGCACCGTGCAGCGCGTCAATTGGGTTTCCATTACCGCGCCCAAAGCCCCCATTAAGGCAGAAGTTCAAATTCGCTATCGTTCGCCCGCCACCCCAGCCACCCTTATCCCGCTGGAAAATTCCCGTGTCCGGATGGTGTTTGATGAACCTCAATCCAGTGTTACGCCCGGTCAAGCGGCTGTCTGGTATGACGGAGAAGTGCTGCTTGGCGGTGGTGTGATTGAACCTGGAACTTAGCCTGGCTTTGCAGGTTTCGGTTCGATTTGAGCGATCGGACAACAAATTAGTCATTTTCCGTCCCGATATGGTAGTTTCGCCCGTAGAGACATCTGATGGAGCATTTTACTGAGTCAGTCATTGCCTAAAGAACCGGTGCTGGGGCTTCATACAGGCAATATTTAGATGCATGAAAGATGCATGAAAATTTTGATCAGTCTTTACCAATTCTTTGGGATAAGGCTACGGATATCATGAGGGAAACGATATCTGTAGCTAGGCCATGACAGGAGTTTACAAATTAGAGATTCAGGAAAGTCAAGACGAACTCAAAGAACTGTTACGGAACCCAAAAACAGCCTCTGACAAAGAACGGGTACAACTGCTATATCTACTCAAAAGTAAACAAGCCAAAACTCTCCAGCAAGCGGCTGCCATCTTAGGTCGTCATCGCGTCACCATACAAACGTGGGCGCGGGCTTATCGGCAAGGCGGTCTGACGCAGTTGCTGAGTCACAAACCGCATCCAGGCGGTCAATCAACCTTGCCCAATTGGGCGGCAGCGAGGTTAAAACAGCGGTTAGAGCAGCCTGAGGGGTTTGAGAGCTATGAGGCGATTCGGCAATGGTTAGCGACGGAATTAGGGATTGAAGCCCCCTACAAAACGGTGCATAAGTGGGTCTATTACCGACTAAAGGCTTCGCCCAAAGGGGTGCGGCCTTACAGTGACCAGCAAGCCGCGGCCCAGCTTGAGACCGATCAAAAAACCTTGCAGAGAACCTAGTAGTCTGCCACGCAGATTTTGATGGGTTTGCAACTGATCAAAACTCTATGAATTGCTTTTTCCAGGTTTAGGAGACCTGTCAGAATCACCATAGTGAAGCAATAGTGCTTCATAGCAGAAACTCTATGTCAGTATCAGTGCAAGCCCATTTTATTTTAATGTAGTCCAAATCGGCATATATATATAGCTGTTATAAATTGTTGGTGAAAGGAAAGGGCTTTATAAAAAGGGATTCCAGCGGAATCCCTTTTCACAAACCAGACAGGATAGCTATAGATGCAGAATTATTGGGGAGGATTGCGATAACCATAGAAGTCGATACGGTAATCGGTAATGGAAACACCCGTCTGTTCCTCAATCTGCTTGATCAGATCTTCGGGTAACTCAACGTGAACATCCAGGATTTGATTGGTATCCAGGCAATTGACGTGGCTGTGAGAGTCACTCACATTTCCATAGAGCCGACCATCAGAGCGTTCAATGCATTCAATAATTCCCTGATTGGAAAGGGCTTCTAGATTCTGATAAACCGATGTATGGCCAATTTCTTTACCCTGTCGGTTCAGGCGATCATAAATTTCACGGGCAGACAGATGCTCTTTCTCTTGCCAAAGCAGTTCCAAAATGAAGCGACGCTGACGACTCAGACGCATTCCCAACATCTGACACCGATCCAGGGCATCTTCCAGGGATCGAATCGGTTTCAGAGTTGCTGCATCGTTCTGCATACTCAACGCTCTTAACGCAGGATGTCATTTCGCTGCTATAAACCTACAGTCTATGCCCACAGTCCATACATAATATTGTGTGTGATTATAGCTGGCTACTAAAGCTCTAGAGTCTCAAGCCATAAGGTTCTCAAAGATCCTGATCTATGAATTTGAGATGTACCACACTGCCTCTATTAAAGAAGGCATGACTACCAACAGCTTTCCTGTAAACTTTACTACCTGATACAGTTATACCACGAGCTAAGACAAACTCGCTACAACTTTGGTTTGGTTTCTTAACGGATGATAAAGCAATTCGGGGCTGTGGATGGTCGGTAAGAAGTGTTGGAGGGAATGTCCCTATAGCGACAAACAACATTTCTCGACATTACCAACCAGGTGATCCCCTGCTGCAAATCTAGTTACTGCGAATACAATATCGACAAACACATCCTGTGCAGGAGGCTCCTTTGCCGGACGTGCCGTTTAAGGTTGGCGATCGCTCCGAAAACAAACCTCACCAACATCGCCCCTCTATCCTGTCCCAGTTCTTGCGAGGAATCAGTACCGCTGCAACCCCTGCTCTGTGGCTAGGGCTGCTTGCACTTTGTGGAGGAATGGCGGTCACAGCCTATATCTGGCTGTCTTCAATTCCGCCACTGCCGGACTGTAAAAAAGTAGCTCCCCTGGCCCCTGATGCGGAGCGGCTGTATTGTGCTGAACGGGCAGCCCGTTCTGGGAAAGTGGATGCCATTCTGGCGGGTTTTAATCTGGTAAAAACCTGGTCTGCCAATCATCCCCTGCATCATCGGGTGAACCGGGCGATGAAAGAGTGGTCGAGGTCACTCCTGGAAAGGGCCCAGGAGAAAGCTGCAAAAGGCGATTTACAAGCCGCAATTGAACTGGCCCGCAAAATTCCAGCGGAAAGCCCAATTCGGAAAGAGGTGCAGGCGGCGATCGCAGGCTGGCAAAAGGAGCGTAGCCAGGAAGCTGCCCTGAAGAAGGCTTTTCAAACTGCTCTAGCCAAACAGGATTGGCTGACCGCAGAAGATAAAATCCTTGCTTTTTCCAGACTGGGCAGTGGTGAAAAAGTACAGGCAGAGGTAAAACGCCTGCGGCAGCAGTTGGGTAGGGAACGTGCGGCCTGGGAGCAGTTCCAGCAGCTTCAAGCAATGGTAGAGTATGACCCTAGCAACCCTGACACACTGGCCCAGGCAATCGCCCAGGCTGAGCAGATTGCTCCTAAAACCCACACCCATAAAGTTGCCAGGTCTTCTATTACTGGCTGGACTCAATCTTTACTGAACCTGATTGCAACGCGGGTAGGCGAATCCGATTTGGCTGGGGCGATCGCCGCTGCCCAGGCATTGCCCTTCGAAGTCTCTCCCCCAGCAAAAATTCGAGATCTGGTCTGGTATAGCCGCGCCAAGGCACTGGCTAGCCGCCAATCTCTGGGGAAGCCCGTCTCAGTTCAACTCCAGCAGGTCTGGATGACGCGATTCCATCTGCAACAAGTTGGAAAAAACAGCCCTGTTTATTCCCAGGCACAGGAAGTCATTCCCCAACTCGAAAAGCAGCTTGAAGATCTGAACCAGCTTCAAGTTGCTAGTTCTGCCGCCAGAATAGGACAGATTCCCTCCCTCCAGCTTGCGATTCAAATTGCCCAGGGAATTCAGCCCGATCGCCCCCAGCGGTTACAGGCCCGGAGTTTGATTGCCCGATGGCAACAGGATATCCAGCGGGTGGCCGATCGCCCCCATCTGCTGGCAGCGCATAACCTTGCAGCGACCAAAACAATCCCCAAACTAAAAGCGGCCATTGCCCAGGCCAGTGTGATTGCCCCTGGTCGGGCGCTGCGGTCTGAGGCACAGGCAGCGATTGCCCAGTGGAATCGGCAGATCCAGACCATTGAAGACCGCCCCATCCTAGACCAGGCAAAAACACTGGCAAGCCAGAAAAAATTGAAAGCGGCCATTCAGCAAGCCAACAAGATCCGACCTGAACGGGCACTTTATAGTGAAGCTCAGAAGTTTGCTCAAAAGTGGACCAATCTGATTCAAATCGCAGAAGATCAACCGATTCTCAGCCGTGCCAGATCTCAGGCAGCGAGTGGAAACCTGTCAGAGGCCATTAGCACCGCTTCTCAAATTAGCTACGGTCGGGCACTTTACGACGAAGCCCAGCGATCAATTTCTAGCTGGAGTGCCCGAATCGAAGCAATCAACCGACCCATGCGCCGCTACAGCCCTCGCTACCGCCCAAATGCCTACCCACCACCCGCCTACCCCAGCGCACCTCGTCCCTACGTAGGTCGGCCCATGCCTCCACCGATGATGCATCCTTTCCCAGAGTTGCCGCCGCCATAAGGAGAGGAAAAGGAACCAGGAGTTGGAAGTCAGGAACTGGGGGTGTCGGGGTGTCGGGTAAGAGCCCTCTACCCCCTTTAAACCCAGTGTCCTAAGCAACCTGGCGACAGCTATAATTGACCTCTTCAAGCGGGTTTCTTGCGGTAAATTCATGTCTTGACGTAAAGCCTTGCATTTCTGTGAAGGCTTGATCCAGAGAATTGATATAACCGTAATGGCCTGTGGACTGCTCAAGAAAATAGATGACGGATGGCTGACGAAGATTTATTTTTTTGAAAGATGTCAATAGGGCTGACAAAAACATTGGGGTGTGGGTATGGAACGGTCAACATTGACGGGGGTTACCTCCCAGGTGGGAAAGAAAGTCAGCATTTTTGCAGGCCCACTGGCATGGTTGTGGTTGCTGGCGTTCTGTGCAGGAACGGGAGTGGCAGCCGTTTTGTGGTTAACGACGCTGCCACCTCTACCCGAATGCAAACAGCCCCAATCGCTTAGTTTTGATGCGGATAAACTTTTTTGTGTGGAGCAAGAGGCCCGATCGGGGGACGTCAACTCTTTGATAGCGGGGCTTGACCTGGTTAGGGATTGGTCGGCTGATCACCCCCTCTACACTCGTGCCCAGAATTTGATGGAGAAATGGTCGGTGTCAGTTTTGGATCTGGCCCGGATGAAGGTGGTTGAGGCTGACCTGAAGGGTGCGATCGCCCTCGCTGAAAAAATTCCCCCCAGCAGCCCAATCTATAAAGATGCCAGAGCCGCAATCACGACCTGGCAGAAAGATATCAACCAGGGACAGGCCATCATCGATTCTATCCAGGCTGCTATGAAAGCCAGAAATTGGGCTCTAGCAACACAGCAGATTCGCGCCCTCTCCCAAATGGGGAGTGATTACTGGTTGCAACACATTGAAAGATTAAGGCAGCAGATCAGTGCGGAAGAAATTGCGGCGGATCACCTTCAGAAAGCTCGCCTGATCGTAAAACAGTCCCCCAGGGATCTTCAGGCATTGGGGCGGGCGATCGCCCTTGCAGAGCAGATCAATCCCGATACTTATGCCTACAAAGCTGGAAAAGCCGAAATCGAACGCTGGATGGCAACCCTGTACGGAATTGTAGCCGGGCGTCTGTTTACCAGAACTAACCTGGAAGGGGCAACCGCAGTGGTTCAGAAATTGCCCCGTGGAATTCCGGTGCCAGATGTGCGAGACATTCTCTGGTTTAGTCGGGCTCAGTCACTAACAGCAGATCCATTGCCCAGAGGTCCTCTCTACCAGCAACTCTGGCAACTCTGGATGACATTTTCCCAGTTGGGCCAAATTCAGCCGACCAGCCCGCTTTATTCTCAAACAAAAGCGCTTTTACCTAAACTGCAAACCCAAATTCAAGATGTGACCCAGTTGAACCTGGCCAGTGTCTTTGCGAGCCTGGGACAGATCCCCACTTTTCAGCTTGCCATTCAGGTTGCTCAGGGTATTACGCCAGAGCGACCCCGGCGAATCTATGCACAGACGCTGATTAGCATGTGGCAGAAAGACATTGAGCGTGTGCAGGATAGCCCCTATCTGGCTCAAGCCCAGCGGTATGCAGTAGTTGGAAAACCGGAAGCCTTAAAACAGGCGATCGCCTATGCCAGGCAAATTGCCCCTGGACGTCCTCTGCATCCTCAAGCTCAGGCGGCGATTGCCCAGTGGAACCGGCAAATTCAACTGATTGAAGACGAACCTATTCTGAAGCAGGCGCAAACCCTGGCAAAACAGCAGCGCCGGGATGAAGCCATTCAGGTAGCCTCCAGAATTCGTCCTGGGCGAGCTCTGTACCATGAAGCCCAGACTGCCATTTCTAGCTGGCTCTACGACATTCAAATTGCAGAAGACCAACCGTTGCTTGACCGGGCCTATACTCTTGCAGCGGCGGGCAAAACAGCAGCAGCGATTAACCTGGCATCCCAGATCCGTCCGGGTCGTGCCCTGTATGGTGAGGCGCAGGGTGCGATCGCCACCTGGACCGCCCAGCAGAAACGCAACCAACCTCCTATCCCACTTGAGGAAGACGATCGGTCAGCCAATCCCCTGAATTCTTTCAGCAGCCCCTCTCCTGACCCTATTCCTGACGTCACCCTGCCCCCTTCCACCCCCCTTCCTTCTTCTTTACCCCAAGCCAGCTCTTCTCCTCTGGCAAGCCCCGCGCCTGTCATCATCCATACCCCTCAACCCCAACCATCCCTATCGCCTTCACCCGACGCCTATCCGGTGGAGTCCTATGAGGTCCTGCCTCCCCCTAACCACTAATGCCCGCCTCCCTACACTCCCTAGGCGGTGAGGTTTCAATCTGTAGCAGTCATTGAGGAAATTGGTATAGGCTACGCTAAAGCAAGAGCCCTCACTTCCTCAATTGCTCAGGATGGTGCGCGGTATGGCAAATGATGGGATGTTGCTCGATTGGCAACCCACTCCACCTCCCACCGATCTAATCTTTGACGATGGAGAGCCGTTGGAGACTAATCGCCATCGAATTGCGATGAATGTACTTATTCGCTCAGTCCAGCAGGCTTTGAGCGATCGCTCCGATTTCTTTGCCGGGGGCAACATGGTTGTCTACTACAGTCTGGAGCAAGCGATAAACCACGATTTCAGGGGGCCAGACTTTTTCGTAGCGCTTGAGGTGGAGGGCGATCGGGAGCGCCAGGGCTGGGTGGTGTGGCAGGAGCAGGGACACTATCCAGATGTGATTGTGGAACTGCTATCACCCAGTACGGCTGCTGTTGACCGGGGTGTGAAGAAAGACCTTTACGAACGGGTGTTCAAAACGGCGGATTATTTCATCTTCGATCCCTTTGATCCTGACTCTCTGGCCGGTTGGCATCTGGTTGGACGAGCTTACCACCCCCTGCAACCGAACGAAAGGGGTTGGCTTTGGTGTGAAACCTTAGGCTTGTGGTTGGGTCTCTGGGAAGGGGCGATCGACCGGGAGCCACCTTCTGGAAGCTGTTTTTGGCTGCGGTTCTATGATCAGAATCAGAACCTGGTACTGCTACCCGAAGAAGCTGCTCAACAACAACTGGAGCAGGAACGACAGCGGGCTGAACAGGAACGGCAACGGGCTGAACGATTGGCTGCGCGTTTGCGTGAATTAGGAGAAGAACCCGATAGGATTTGAATAGAGCAAAACCCTGGCGTAAGTGTTACCCTCCTGACTAACCTTTCACCCGTCCCCCTTTACCCTGTAACCTATATCCAGGGAAATCTAATCACGTATGAGCAACCCACCGGAAACGAATCGCCAACATCGCCGTTTAATCCGGTTAATGCTGATTGAGGATGATCCGGTTTTTCGGTTGGGATTGGTGGCTGCATTGGAGCAGGTTCCCGATTTGCGAATTGTGTTTGAAGCGGATACTGGGACAACCGCTCTTCGGGTGTTGCAAGATTGGATGAAAAATCCTGTGGGTGAAGGGGTTGAGGATGGGGCGATCGCTCCTGAGCTGATCTTGATGAGCCTGGATTTAGGGCAATCCCGAACCGGGCGGAATGCCGGAGTGGCTGTGTGTGAGCAAATTAAAGCCCTGTTTCCCCAGATCCCAATCCTCTTGCTCAGTGCCAGGCAAGACCCCCTGCAACTGGCAACGGCCGTGCAAACTGGAGCTGAAGGTTACTGTCCGAAAGGGGTGGATATTCAAACATTGGTTTCTGCCATCCGGCAGGTTGCTGCAGGGCAAACCTACTGGAGTCTGGCGATGCAAACTATTAGCCAGGCACTGACCGCCGCCCAAGTTCCGGCGAAGACCACTGGTGATGAGCGTTTGCCCTCCATTCCCCCAACGGCCCCCTCTGAAACCGATACCCCTCTAGCGGTTTTGCGTCGCAATTTGCGTCAGTCAGGCACCCGGCAAATTGATGCGGCGATCGCCCTCCTCAGTACCCAGCTCCAAAACCCCAACCTCTCTCCTCTGGATGAACTCATCCTGGCCGGACGCCACCGTGAACTACGGGCAGCCCGCTGGCTGGTCAATCGACTTTTAGCACCTCCTCGCCGGAGGGAACCTTCCCAACTTCCCTCTTCCCCCTCTCCTCCACTCGCCATACCCACTCCATCAAAGCCAGGCACAGAGGCGCTACCCCTACCGTCCCCTTCAACTTCTCCTACTCCTGGCTCCACTTCCCTCACTGCTCCGACTCCTACCTCCCTGCGCTCGATCCGTGCAGCTCTGTTTGATATGACGGCTGCCCGCTTACAAACCAGCCTCCGCAACCTGACCGAAACCCCTTTAGAAATTGACATTCTGAGGGAAGAGAAGAAGCGGGAATTGCTCTATACCATTCTGCGCAAGTTGGAAGATGTTTTAGACGATCTACGTTTTTCCCAGGTAAGTTCTGAGCAACTGGAAGAAAAACAAACGGTGATTTTGCTGGACCTCTGGCAGACCGCTACGACGGACTTCTTTGGCAAGTACTACACTCTGCAACTTAACAATCAGCCAATCGAAATCGTGAACGTTCTGTTGCGGGATGCGGACGTTGTGCAGACAGGAATTCTGGACAAAATTCCTTTAATGCCCGAATTTTTGGCCCACCTTCTGTTTCAAACGCCCCTCACCATTGACGATACTTCCTATGAAACTGGCACTGTGGAAGCAATGAGGCGGATGGAAATGCTGCTGCAAAATCTGATCGTTCAAGTGGCCAATGGGGTGATGCAACCGCTCCTAAACCGTTTTGGGAATGTGGAAACGATCAAGCGCAATTTTTACGACAAACGACTTCTTTCGACGCGAGAAATTGAGCGATTTCGCAACAATTTATCCTGGCGCTATCGGATGGAGCAGTACTTTGGCGAGCCAACGGCCATTTTTGAGAGTCGGTACGATCTATTCACTCTCCAGGAAGGGGGCATCACCAGAGTCTCTATCTATTCCCCTCGCAATGAAGAATTGACAGAGCTTTCGGGAATTCCGCTGGCCGTCACACTGGCCCTGGAAGCGCGGGATGCGATCGCCCCCCGCCTTCGTTCTGCCATTTCCTTTGTAGGTAGTGGGGTAGTTTATCTCCTGACAGATGTGATTGGGCGCGGTATTGGCCTGATTGGGCGCGGTATTATTAAAGGCATTGGCAATGCATTTCAGGACGGCAAGTTTAGCCGCAACAGTGAACGATCCCGGTGAAAGGGTTAAGAGTTTTATAGTGGTTCTTACTCAGATCCAAGCACACCTCGATTCCCTCGGTTCCCTGATTCCCTTGATCGAGAGATGCTTTACTCAAGCAAAGATTGCTATGGAGTATGGTTTCAACGAGTGAAAAGGCGGTATGACTCATCCTGTTTTTACCCAGCGGATCGCAGTTCTGGCAACGATGCACCACAAGGAAAAGGCGATCGCTCCCATCCTGGAGCGGGAGTTGGGCCTGCGGGTAATGGTTCCAGAGGGGCTGGATACCGACGCCTTTGGCACCTTTACGAGAGATCGAGAACGTCCGGGTACCCAGGTGGAAGCCGCCCGATTGAAGGCAGAAAAGGCGCTGGAATTGACAGGGGAAACGCTGGCGATCGCCAGTGAGGGAGTGTTTGCGCCCCACCCCAGCTTTCCTGCCATTCCCTGTAACCGGGAACTGGTTTTACTGCTGGACAAAACGAATCAGCTGGAAATTGTCGGACAGGAGTTTTCCCTCGAAACCAACTACAGCCACACCACAGTTCAAGACTTTCAGTCGGCTCTGGCGTTTGCCGAAAAAGTCGGCTTTCCCGAACACGGCCTGGTGGTCATGGTCAGTCAGTCATCAAAGCAACCGGATGAGATTTTCAAAGGAATTACCAGTGAGCGACAGCTTTTAGAGGCTGTGATGATCGCGCTGGAGCGATCGCCCAACGGCACCATCCATCTAGAAACGGATATGCGAGCCCTTTACAACCCCACCCGCATGGCCGTGATTGAAAAAGCTACTCACGACCTGGTCAAAAAAATTAACTGTGCCTGCCCCGCCTGTGCCACCCCAGGGTTTGAACTCGTCGAGCGACGGCCAGGCTTACCCTGTGGTCTGTGCGGGCTGCCAACCCCCCTGACTCATATTGCCCTGTATCGCTGTCAAAGATGCGAGTTCACCCAGGAAATCCTCTTTCCCGATGGCCTTGAAGTTGCCGACCCGGCTCAATGCAATTATTGCAATCCCTGACGGGTCCAGTGTGAGATAATTAACGGTTCCATCAGGCAGCGAGTAGGGGCAGTGGGGCAGGAGCGGGAAGGCGAGGAGGAAAACTTATACTATTTTGGATTTTAGATTCTGGATTGTGAAATCGTTGTAATCGCTGGTTTCATCAATGATCTGCCAAATTCGCAATTTAAATTTGCTCTAAAAACAGTTAGAGCCAACAGCTAACAGCCAATATAAACTCAAAGCTCAAATCAAAGCTCAAAACTTATCTCCCCATCTTTCTATTCCCCTTTCTCCCCCTATGCCTCCTCCAGCCTCACCCCAATACATTCTCGCCCTCGACCTGGGAACCACTGGCAATCGGGCATTTCTGTTTGACCGGGAGAGTCAGATTGTCGGTTCAGCCTACAAGGAACTGACCCAGTATTATCCCCAACCCGGATGGCTGGAGCATGACCCACTAGAGATCTGGCGAGATGCCCAATTCGTGATACAAACGGCCATTCAGAACGCAGGGATTGAGCCCGCACTAATTGCGGCGATCGGGTTGACGGTACAGCGAGAAACCTGTCTGTTGTGGGACCGGACAACCGGACAACCACTGCATCGAGCCATTGTCTGGCAGGATCGGCGGACGGCTCCATTGTGCAATCAGTTACGAGAACAGGGATATACCCAGGAAATTTTCGATCGCACCGGCCTGGTCATCGACGCCTACTTTTCTGCTACCAAACTGGCCTGGTTACTGGAACATGCTGTCACTTCAGACATTAACCTGGAAAATGTTCTGGCAGGCACAATTGACACCTGGGTGCTATGGAATTTAACAGGAAGGCGAGTTCACGCAACGGATGACACCAACGCCAGCCGTACCATGCTGTTTAACATCGCTACTCGTCAGTGGGACGATCGCCTGCTGGAGTTGTTCAACATCCCGTCATCGATTCTGCCAAAAGTGCAACCCAGCTTGAGCGAATTTGGCGTCACTGATGCCAACCTATTCGGGGCGGAGATTCCCATCACAGGAATTTTGGGCGATCAGCAGGCCGCCCTGTTTGGGCAGGGGTGCGATCACCCCGGATTGATGAAATGTACCTATGGCACTGGCTGTTTTCTCGTAGCCCACACCGGCAACGAAATTGTGCGATCGCGTCATCAACTACTTTCCACCATCGCCTGGACTACTACTCCTACAGCCCACACCCCACACCCCATCTCTCCCCTCAGTTATGCCCTTGAGGGCAGCATGTTCACCACCGGAGCCTGTATTCAATGGTTGCGAGATGGCATGGGACTGATTCAAACCGCATCCGAAACCGAATCCCTGGCAAATCAGGTGCCTGACAATGGCGGCGTTTATTTTGTCCCTGCCCTGAGTGGACTGGGCGCACCCCACTGGGATATGGGCGCACGGGGAGCCTTTCTCGGCATTACTGGCGGTGTCAAACGTGAACATATGGTACGAGCGGTGTTGGAAGCGATCGCCTTTCAAGTGAAAGAAGTGGTTCTTGCAATCAGGGAAGATTGTGGCGCTGAAGGTCAGGGTCTTAAGGTCGATGGAGGAGCCTGCGAAAACAACTTCCTGATGCAGTTTCAAGCCGATGTGTTGGGCATTCCCGTAGAACGTCCAGTCATGCGAGATTCGACCGTTTTAGGAACTGCCTTTGCTGCCGGACTAACCGCAGGCTTCTGGAATGACTATGGGAAATTAATCAGTCAGCGTGAGATTGATCGCATCTTTGAACCCGGTGCAGGCGTATCCCAGGCACTCAATCACTTTGCCACCTGGCAAAAAGCCGTTGAACGTGCCAAGTACTGGGTTGCTTAACAGATAGTAGAGCTTAGTACCATTTTGGATTTTGGATTTTAGATTTTGGATTGAAATTGTTGCAATCGCTGGTTTCGTCAATCGATTTGCCCCATTTGCAATTTACATCGAGTTTCAAATGCATAAACCACACTTCAGCCCCTAGTACTCTGTCAAATTGAATTTGACGGTTAGCGAATACCCAGGAAGTTG
>JAIMBL010000069.1 GCA_023511615.1 Leptolyngbyaceae cyanobacterium HOT.MB2.61 | reverse complement strand
AGGCAGGGAGGGGTATGGAGGGGGGGAGGAGTAGAAGGGTTAGGGCCATCCCCATCACCCCTCTACCCCTCTACCCTTCACCCCTTCTAACAACTAACAACCAGCTACTAACAACTAACCTCTACCCCCTCACCTCATTACCCCTGCACCCTGCTCCTCTGCTCTCTCACCTCTTCCCCTCTTCCTCTGGCATACTAAAGGGGTCATTCCCGGAATGTCTTTATGTTCGGAATATTTCAGCAGAGCAATTTGCGAATTGAGATTGCTGCAACTGATCAGGCTCTGCGAGAGAGCTTGACCCAGCCTGCCAAGCTGCGGCAGTGGCTAGCTCCTGTGCAGCTTGACCAGGGACTTCCGGAGCAGTTGCAACCTGGACTTAGCTACACGAGCTGGATCGGCCCTGTTCCTGTACAGCAGTACGTCGATCTCGTGGATGCCCACAGTTTGCGTTTGTTACTAAGCAAGGGGATCGATGGCTACCATGAATGGGCCTGGGGAGACGGTTGGGTGCAATCCCGCCTGGAAGGAATTTCCCTCCTGCCACTCAATTTAAGTCAAACCTTCAGCTTGCTAAAGCTAAAGCAATTTCTGGCGACAATAGAGGAGAAACCATTGGGTTATCCCTAACTTTCCTGATCCCCCCGAACACGCAGACGAACGGAATCGGCATGGGAAGGCAGTCCTTCCGCCGTTGCCAGAATATCGATCGCACCTGCAACTTTTTGCAGCGCGATGGGAGAATACTGCACCAGACTGGAATGTTTCAGAAAAGTTTCGACACTGAGAGCAGAGGCATAGCGAGCAGAGCCAGAGGTGGGCAGAGTGTGATTAGGACCTGCCAGGTAATCTCCTACTGCTTCTGGAGTTGAATAGCCGAAGAAAATGGCTCCAGCATGACGGATCTCATTGAGCAACGCCCAGGGATCCTGAATCTCCAGTTCCAGATGTTCTGGGGCAAATTCATTGGAAAGCTCAGCCGCCTCTTCCAGGGATTCCACCACCACCACGAGGCCAAAGTTAGCGATCGCCTTCTCCGTCAGAAGTCTGCGCGGATGACCATCCAACTGTCGCTCCACTTCTTCCACGACTTTCCGTGCCAGCACCGAGTCATCCGTCAGCAGAATGGCCGCTGCCAGCTGATCGTGCTCTGCCTGGGCCAGCATATCTGCTGCGACGAAAACAGGATTCGCCATCTTGTCGGCAATAATGAGTACTTCGGAGGGCCCCGCCAGGGAATCAATGCCTACAGTACCAAAGACCAGTTTTTTCGCCAACGTGACGTAGATATTGCCTGGACCTGTGATGATGTCTACCTTGGGGATGGTTTCGGTACCATAGGCAAGTGCGGCGATCGCCTGCGCTCCTCCTACCCGATAGATTTCATGCACACCCGCCTCTTGAGCTGCCACCAGTACCGCCGGATTAATGCTGATTTCCCTACCTGGTGGGGTCACCATCACAATTCGAGGAACTCCCGCCACCTTAGCTGGGATCGCATTCATCAGTACCGTACTGGGATAGGAGGCTTGTCCCCCTGGCACGTATAAACCAGCTCGATCCACAGGGGTGTAACGTTTCCCCAACACCACCTCATCTTCAGCAAAATGCACCCAACTCTTGGGTACTCGTTGGCGATGGAAAGCCTCAATCTGGCGACAGGCTAGTTGAATGGCATCCAGCAGATCCTTAGAAACCTGTTGATAGGCTGCATCCAGCTCCGAACCACTGATTCGCAGCTCATCGAGGGTCAGATCAACCTGATCAAATTCCGAGGTGTAGTGCAGTAGCGCCTTGTCTCCCTGGCGTTTTACTGTCTGAAGTACTTCTCGTACTGTTGCTTCTTTATGGACAACCTGGTCGTCATGGGTACGCTCACAGATCCGTCGCAGTTCAGTTCGCGCCTCAGATCGCTGAGTAATGATTCGCAGCATGGAGTAGGAATGCCAGTCTTTTAAAGAGTTGCCCGGTCGAGAACAGATCTTAGCCATCCCGACAACTGAGTGTCGATGCACCTGTACTCGTTACTCTAGCTTAACCTGTAATTTCAAGGGATCACGAATCGCTCAAAGGAGATGCTATAGTAATTTATCTAGCATCCTGTGCTTTTGTCCAACAGAGTTCAATAGATTAGAGTCTTCGAGATTTACTGTGGCTAATATCAAGTCTGCCATTAAGCGGGTTCAGATTGCCGAGCGCAATCGTTTACACAACAAAAGTTACAAGTCAGCGGTTAAAACGCTGATG
Organism: Leptolyngbyaceae cyanobacterium HOT.MB2.61; assembly: GCA_023511615.1. Taxonomy (GTDB): domain Bacteria; phylum Cyanobacteriota; class Cyanobacteriia; order Leptolyngbyales; family Leptolyngbyaceae; genus Leptothermofonsia. Next base: position 19,142 of record JAIMBL010000069.1, on the reverse strand, counting down.
AAGAAATACTTCGCAGCGGTCGCGGACTATGCGGCCAATCCCAGTCCTGAGCTGATGCAGGAAATTCAAACCAGTATGGCATCTGCCTACAGTAAGATTGATAAGGCAGTCAAGCGGGGCGTCCTTCACCCCAACAACGGTGCTCGGAAAAAATCCCGTTTAGCTAAAGCCCTGAAGAAGTACGACAAACCTCAATCGGCTGCTTCTTAGGCGTCAGGTGTCAGGTATTCGGCTAAATCTGTTAGCCTCTCCTTACTCCATCGCAGACTTTCGCTTCTCATGCGGTTGATTGACACCCACGTTCATATCAACTTCGACGCCTTTCAGCCTGATCTGGATGACGTTGCTCGTCGCTGGCGCGATGCGGGTGTTGTCCGTTTGGTTCACTCCTGTGTGGAACCTGCCGAATTCGCCGGAATTCAGGCGATCGCAGATCGGTTTCCTGAACTGTTTTTTGCTGTCGGGCTACATCCCTTAGATGTGGCAGATCGATGGCAAGAGGGGACTCCGGCGGAAATTTTGCGGCTGGCAAAGTCAGACGTCCGGGTTGTCGCAATTGGGGAAACAGGGCTGGACTTTTACAAGGCCGTCAATCAGGAGCAGCAAAAGGTAGCTTTTGAGTCGCAACTGGCGCTCGCCCGTCAGCTAGGTTTACCTGTCATTATCCACTGCCGGGATGCAGCGGCTCCTATGGCAGACTTGCTACGTCGTTTCTGGCAACAGCAGGGCACCGTTCAGGGCGTAATGCATTGTTGGAGTGGAACTCCGGAGGAGACGGAGTGGTTTCTGGAACTGGGCTTCTACATCAGCTTTAGCGGCATCGTCACCTTCAAAAATGCGACTCAGGTGCAGGAATCTGCGAAAATAGTGCCGGGCGATCGCCTGCTGATTGAAACGGACTGTCCCTTCCTGGCCCCGGTTCCCAAGCGGGGCGAGAAGCGAAATGAGCCCTCCTATGTCCAGTACGTTGCTCAACACGTCGCCCGTTTGCGTAACGTTTCTCCAGAAGAACTTGCAGAACAAACCACCCAAAACGCTTGCCGCTTATTCAAGCTGCCGATCCCCTTGGTTACCACCCTCTCACCAATTTCAGCTTCCTGGTCGCACTGTTGACTGTCAGTCAGAATTTTGCTATTGGTGGCGACCAAATTGAGATTTCCTGCGTCATAATAAATGGGAGTGTCTATAGTCGATGAACTGCATCTCAAAAATTATTTGCTCCTTCACTGAAATTACCAGTCCACTCTTTCGCTGAAAATGGGGCGCTACTGGTAGAGCCAACTGTGTCCTGACTGAAGATTGTCAGGTCTTCATACTGCCCAAATCTTTGGCTGAACTGCAAACCATCAGGTCAGCCACCAAACACCAAAATAGCCATTACCTAACGATTAACGATTGGAGATTCCCCTGAACCGCCAACCGATGACTTAACTAAATAGATTGCTGCTTGGGTTCCTACTCGGAATCCAGGAATTTTGTATTGACTTATTCGTACAAACTCTGTAAAATCTGGGATTCGCGCTGGGCGTGAACCTTCGAAGGAGACGCATGACTGAGCAGACTTACAACACACCCGTCTTCACTTTACCAGACCTGGTTGAGATTCAGCGGGCGAGTTTCCGCTGGTTTCTCGAAGAGGGACTGATTGAGGAACTGGATAGCTTCTCACCAATTACAGACTACACCGGTAAGCTAGAGCTTCACTTCTTGGGCAAAGACTATAAACTGAAGCGCCCCAAGTACGATGTGGACGAAGCCAAGCGGCGAGATAGTACCTACGCCGTACAAATGTATGTTCCCACTCGCTTGGTGAACAAAGAAACGGGAGAAATTAAGGAGCAGGAGGTCTTTATTGGCGACCTGCCCTTGATGACTGATCGGGGTACCTTTATTATCAACGGAGCGGAGCGGGTCATTGTTAACCAGATTGTCCGTAGCCCTGGCGTATACTACAAGTCAGAAACGGACAAGAACGGACGCCGTACCTATAATGCCAGTCTGATTCCCAACCGGGGTGCCTGGCTTAAATTCGAAACTGATAAGAATGATCTGGTCTGGGTTCGGATTGACAAGACGCGGAAATTGTCGGCTCAGGTGTTGCTTAAAGCACTGGGCTTGAGCGATGGAGAAATTTTTGATGCTCTGCGTCACCCGGAGTACTTCCAGAAAACCATTGAGAAAGAGGGGCAGTTTGGGGAGGAAGAAGCCCTGATGGAGCTTTACCGGAAGCTACGTCCTGGTGAACCCCCGACTGTGTCCGGTGGTCAGCAGTTGCTCGACTCTCGCTTTTTTGATCCCAAGCGCTATGACCTGGGTAAGGTTGGGCGCTATAAGTTGAACAAGAAACTGCGTCTCAATGTACCGGAAGGGGTGCGAGTATTGACGCCGCAGGACATTCTGGCGGCGATCGACTATTTGATCAACCTGGAGTTTGATATTGGCAACATCGACGACATTGACCACCTGGGGAATCGTCGGGTTCGTTCAGTAGGTGAGCTTTTGCAGAATCAGGTACGAGTCGGGCTGAATCGGCTGGAGCGCATCATTCGTGAACGGATGACCGTCTCCGATGCTGATTCTCTCACCCCTGCATCCTTGGTCAATCCCAAGCCTCTGGTCGCTGCCATTAAGGAGTTCTTCGGATCCTCTCAGTTGTCTCAGTTCATGGATCAAACGAATCCGCTGGCAGAACTGACCCACAAACGCCGTCTGAGCGCCCTTGGTCCCGGTGGTTTGACACGGGAACGGGCAGGTTTTGCGGTGCGTGATATTCACCCGTCCCACTATGGTCGTATTTGCCCGATTGAGACGCCGGAGGGTCCCAATGCAGGCTTAATTGGCTCTTTGGCAACCCACGCCAGAGTCAACGCCTACGGGTTCATTGAAACGCCCTTCTACAAGGTTGAAAATGGCCGCGTCCGGAAGGATCTACCTCCTGTCTATATGACGGCTGACGAGGAAGATGACCTGCGGGTCGCACCGGGCGATATTCCTATGGATGAAGAGGGCAATATTCTGGGTGAACAGGTTCCTGTCCGTTACCGTCAGGACTTTACCACCACGACCCCCGATGAGGTGGACTACGTCGCCGTTTCGCCCGTGCAAATCATTTCCGTAGCAACCTCGTTGATTCCCTTCCTGGAACATGATGATGCTAACCGGGCCCTGATGGGTTCCAACATGCAGCGGCAGGCGGTTCCACTTCTGCGCCCGGAGCGTCCTCTGGTAGGAACGGGGCTCGAAGCTCAAGCTGCACGCGACTCTGGGATGGTCGTTGTCAGTCGCACGGATGGTGAAGTTACCTTTGTTTCCGCCGATCGTATCCGCGTCCGTGATCCCCAGGGACGGGAAATTGAGTACCAGTTGCAGAAGTACCAGCGATCAAATCAGGATACCTGTCTGAATCAACGTCCTATTGTGTTCCAGGGCGACAGGGTTTCTGCTGGGCAAATTCTGGCCGATGGTTCTGCTACCGAGCAGGGGGAACTGGCTCTGGGGCAAAACATTCTGGTCGCTTACATGCCCTGGGAAGGCTACAACTACGAAGACGCCATCCTGATTAGTGAACGGTTGGTCTACGACGACGTTTACACTTCCATCCACGTGGAGAAATACGAGATTGAGGCCCGTCAAACCAAGCTGGGACCAGAGGAAATTACTCGTGAGATTCCCAACGTCGGTGAGGATGCATTACGTCAGCTTGATGAGACTGGCATTATCCGCATTGGTGCCTGGGTTGAAGCAGGCGATATCCTGGTGGGTAAGGTGACACCTAAAGGAGAATCGGATCAGCCACCAGAAGAGAAGTTGCTGAGGGCTATCTTCGGTGAAAAGGCCAGGGATGTACGCGACAACTCATTGCGGGTGCCCAACGGAGAAAAGGGCCGGGTTGTCGATGTGCGGGTGTTTACCCGTGAACAGGGAGACGAATTGCCTCCCGGTGCCAACATGGTGGTGCGTGTCTATGTCGCCCAGAAGCGCAAAATTCAGGTAGGGGACAAAATGGCAGGCCGTCACGGAAACAAGGGGATTATTTCTCGTATTCTGCCAATTGAAGACATGCCCTATCTGCCCGATGGCACGCCGGTCGATATTGTGCTAAATCCGTTGGGTGTGCCTTCCCGGATGAATGTGGGGCAGGTGTATGAGTGTTTGCTGGCCTGGGCGGCAGAAAACCTGAACGTGCGTTTCAAGGTGATTCCGTTTGATGAAATGCATGGTGAGGAGAAGTCTCGTGAAACCGTTCATAGCAAACTCAAGGAGGCCCGTGAGGAAACTCTGGAAGCCACGGGTGGCACCAGGGGTGACTGGCTGTTTAATCCCGATGATCCGGGTAAAATTCAGGTCTATGACGGACGCACAGGTGAACCCTTTGATCGCCCTGTAACCGTAGGTAAAGCTTACATGTTGAAGCTGGTACACCTGGTCGATGATAAAATCCATGCTCGCTCTACGGGGCCCTACTCGCTTGTCACCCAGCAACCCCTGGGAGGAAAAGCCCAACAAGGCGGTCAGCGCTTTGGAGAAATGGAGGTGTGGGCTTTGGAAGCCTTCGGTGCTGCCTATACTCTGCAGGAACTGCTAACGGTCAAATCTGATGATATGCAGGGCCGCAATGAAGCCTTGAATGCGATCGTGAAAGGGAAAGCGATTCCCCGACCAGGAACTCCGGAGTCCTTCAAAGTGTTGATGCGGGAGCTGCAATCCCTCTGTTTGGATGTGGCCGTTCATAAGCTGGACACCCGTGATGATGGTACAAGCCGGGATACCGAGGTGGATTTGATGGCGGACGTGAGTAGTCGTCGGGCACCTTCAAGACCCACCTATGAATCCATTTCCAGGGATGAGCTGGACGATAGCGACGAATAACTGTGCTGTTAGTTGTGAGCTGTGAGGTGTTGGTAGGCCAGTCCTCACAACTGGAACGAATGAGAACGATGCGCTTAGAGCTTCTAGCAACTAACAACCAAAAACTAACAACTGAAAAGAGGAACAGAAGCGATGCCAAAGCTAGAGCAGCGGTTCGACTATGTAAAGATTGGTCTGGCATCTCCAGAGCGAATTCGCCAGTGGGGAGAGCGTACCCTCCCCAACGGCCAGGTTGTAGGGGAAGTTACGAAGCCAGAAACCATTAATTACCGGACTTTGAAGCCGGAGATGGATGGTTTGTTTTGCGAACGGATTTTTGGTCCGGCGAAGGATTGGGAGTGCCATTGTGGTAAGTACAAACGAGTAAGGCACCGGGGCATTGTGTGCGAACGGTGTGGTGTGGAGGTCACCGAATCTCGTGTGCGGCGGCACCGAATGGGCTATATCAAATTAGCTGCGCCTGTTGCTCACGTCTGGTATCTCAAAGGTATCCCCAGCTACATGGCAATTTTGCTGGATATGCCGCTCCGGGATGTGGAGCAAATTGTTTACTTCAATGCTTACGTGGTGCTCAACCCTGGCAATGCTGAGAATCTGACCTATAAGCAGTTGCTGACCGAAGACCAGTGGATTGAGATTGAGGACGAGCTCTACAGCGAAGATTCAAAGCTCACCGGGGTTGAAGTCGGTATTGGGGCAGAGGCTCTGCAGCGGCTGTTACAGGATATTGAGCTGGAGAAAGAAGCTGAGCAACTACGGGAAGAAATTGCAACATCTAAGGGACAAAAGCGGGCCAAGCTGATCAAGCGCCTGCGGGTGATCGACAACTTCATTGCAACAGGCTCTAAACCCGATTGGATGGTGCTATCGGTGATTCCAGTGATTCCTCCTGACCTGCGACCGATGGTGCAGTTGGATGGTGGACGCTTTGCCACTTCAGACTTAAACGATCTCTACCGACGGGTCATTAACCGGAATAACCGCCTGGCTCGATTGCAGGAAATCCTGGCACCTGAAATTATTGTTCGTAACGAAAAGCGGATGCTTCAGGAAGCGGTGGATGCGTTGATTGATAATGGTCGCCGTGGACGCACGGTTGTAGGTGCAAATAACCGTCCTCTCAAGTCGCTGTCAGACATTATTGAAGGGAAGCAGGGACGTTTCCGTCAAAACCTGTTAGGTAAGCGGGTGGACTATTCGGGACGTTCTGTGATTGTGGTCGGTCCCAAACTCAAAATTCACCAGTGTGGGCTGCCGCGAGAAATGGCGATCGAACTGTTCCAACCGTTTGTGATCCATCGCCTCATCCGCCAGGGGTTAGTCAATAATATCAAGGCTGCGAAGAAGCTGATTCAGCGCAACGATCCTATAGTCTGGGATGTGCTGGAAGAGGTGATTGACGGGCATCCGGTGTTGCTGAACCGGGCACCGACGCTCCACCGCTTAGGAATTCAGGCATTTGAGCCTATTCTGGTGGAAGGGCGAGCGATTCAACTTCATCCTTTAGTTTGTCCAGCATTTAACGCAGACTTTGACGGAGACCAGATGGCTGTTCACGTTCCTCTATCTCTGGAGGCTCAGGCAGAGGCTCGGCTGCTGATGCTGGCATCGAATAACATTCTGTCTCCAGCAACGGGACGGCCAATTATCACTCCTAGCCAGGATATGGTGTTGGGTTGTTATTACCTGACGGCAGAAAATCCAAATGCGACAAAGGGGGAGGGTCGCTACTTTGCCAGTCTAGACGACGCCATCATTGCCTATGAGCAGAAAGAGGTGGATCTGCATGCCTATGTTTGGGTTCGGTTTGATGGGGTGGTAGAAACGGACGAACCAGATAGTGAAGTGCAGGAAGAAATGCGTGCCGATGACGGGACCACGACGAAAATTTATAAGTTTCGCCGAGTGCGGGAAGATTCAGAGGGAAATGTCATTTCTCAGTACGTCCGCACCACTCCGGGACGGATTATCTACAACAAGACCATTCAGGATGCTCTGGCAATTTAGGGCAGGACGATTTTCGATTAGTGATTTTGAACGTTGGATTTGGGCTCGACCCTGTTGCTCCGGAGTCTAAAGTTCAAAATCCAAAATCCATTCACGGTAGAGGCGGGGTTAAACGATGGTAGAGCAAAGCAATCAGCCAATCTTTCGCAACCGAGTCATTAACAAAGGGCAATTGACGCGGTTAATTTCCTGGGCGTTCACAAATTACGGTACGGCCCGTACGGCCCAAATGGCAGACCAACTCAAAGACCTGGGCTTCCGCTATGCCACTAAGGCAGGAGTTTCCATCAGTGTTGATGATTTGCAGGTTCCTCCTAGTAAGCGGCAACTATTGGAAGCCGCAGAGGAAACGATTCGGGAAACTGAGGATCGCTATACTCGTGGAGAAATCACTGAGGTTGAACGGTTTCAGAAGGTGATTGATACCTGGAACGGAACAAATGAAGACCTTAAAAATGAGGTGGTGCGGAACTTTAAGACGAACAACCCACTCAACTCTGTCTACATGATGGCGTTTTCGGGAGCACGGGGTAATATCTCCCAGGTGCGTCAGCTTGTGGGCATGCGGGGGTTGATGGCTAATCCCCAAGGGGAAATTATTGACCTTCCGATTAAAACAAACTTCCGGGAAGGACTGACGGTGACGGAGTACATTATCTCCTCTTACGGTGCCCGGAAAGGTTTGGTGGATACGGCATTGCGAACGGCGGACTCTGGCTACCTGACTCGTCGTCTGGTAGACGTTTCCCAAGATGTCATTATTCGAGAAGTGGATTGTGGCACCCAGCGGGGGATCATTTTGCGGAGTATGAAGGATGGCGATCGCACCCTCATTCCCCTTAAAACCCGTTTGTTGGGGCGTGTCATTGCCCAGGATGTGATTCACCCTACCACAGGCGAAGTGCTTGCCAGCCGTAACCAGGATGTTTCAGACGAATTAGCGGAACGGATTGAAAAATCTGGAGTGGAAGAGGTTATGGTGCGATCGCCCCTCACCTGCGAAGCCACGCGATCGGTCTGCCAGTCCTGCTACGGTTGGAGCTTAGCCCACGCCAAGACGGTAGACATTGGGGAAGCGGTGGGCATCATTGCAGCCCAATCCATCGGTGAACCGGGAACCCAACTGACGATGCGGACCTTCCATACTGGCGGAGTCTTTACGGGTGAAATGGCGCGTCAGGAACGAGCCACTTTTGAGGGAACAATTCGGTTCCCCAAGAAGTTGCGTGTCCGCCCCTACCGCACCCGTCACGGAGAAGACGCCCTGGTTGTTGATTCAGTTGACTCCAAATCCCAGGTTATTGTGGAAGGGAAGGATGGGCAGCAGCAAACTTTCTCCATTGCCCAGGGTTCAACCTTGCTGGTGCGCGATGGGCAAAAGGTGAAGCAGGGGCAAATTCTGGCAGAGGTTCCCCTCACCGGGCGCTCCCGCAAGACTACCGAGAAAGCGGCGAAGGACGTGGCTTCCGATATCGCTGGTGAGGTCAAGTTTGCCGACCTGGTGCCCGAAGAAAAGAAAGATCGGCAGGGGAACACTACCCGCATTGCTCAGCGGGGTGGTTTGCTGTGGATTCTTTCTGGTGAAGTCTACAACCTGCCACCCGGTGCTGAACCTATTGTCAGCAATGGCGATCGCGTCGAGTCGGGTGGTGTGATTGCCGAAACGAAATTGATAACCGAGCACGGCGGTACGGTCCGGTTACCCCAGGAAGTTGAAGGCAAAGGCGGGCGCGAGGTCGAAATCATTACTGCCTCTGTTTTACTGGACCAGGCATGGGTGCGGGTTGAAAGCTATCAGGGGCGCGATCATTACCTGATTGAAACCAACCACAATCAGGTCTTCTCCCTCAAGGCTACGCCAGGTACCAAAGTCACCAACAACCAGGTGGTAGCTGAACTGATTGATGACCACTACCGCACCCAAACGGGTGGCATTATCAAATACTCCGGTGTTGAAGTAGCCAAGCGGGGCAAAGCTAAGCAAGGTTATGAAGTGGTCAAAGGCGGCACTCTGCTGTGGATTCCCGAAGAGGCTCACGAAGTCAACAAAGATATTTCTCTGTTGATGGTAGAGGATGGGCAATACGTGGAGGCGGGAACCGAAGTGGTGAAGGACATTTTCTGCCAGAGCAGCGGTGTGGTGGAAGTCACCCAGAAGAACGACATTTTGCGGGAAATTGTGATCAAACCCGGTGATCTCCATATGATTGATAACCTGGACGACATCATCACCCGCGAAAGTGTACTGGTGAATCCTGGTCAGGAAATCATGCCAGGGCTGGTTGCGAACGAACTGCGCTACGTTGAGTATGTGGAGACTCCCGAAGGCCCAGCGATGCTGCTGCGCCCGGTAACAGAATTTGCCGTACCGGATGAGCCCTCCGTACCCAGCCAGGAATCTACCAATGAAGAGTCGGGACGCTCCATTCGCCTGCGGGCGGTACAGCGGATGCCGTACAAAGATGGGGAGCGGGTCAAGTCAGTAGAAGGGCTGGAACTGATCAAGATTCAACTAGTGCTGGAAATTGACAAGGATGCACCCCAACTGGCCGCCGATATTGAACTGGTTCCCGATGAAAATGATCCGGAGACATTGCGGTTGCAATTAGTGATTCTTGAATCACTTGTGGTTCGCCGCGATATTGCGGCTGATCCCACCCAGGGCAGCACACTTACCCGCATTCTGGTGAAAGATGGCGACCAGATTCTGCCTGGGGCCGTTGTTGCCCGTACAGAGATTCAGTGTAAGGAAGCCGGTGAAGTGCGCGGGATTCGCCAGGGAGCAGAGGCGATTCGTCGTATTCTGGTGGTTCGGGATGCGGATCAGGTGACGGTGGATACTGGAGGGAAGACTCCAACCGTACAGGTGGGCGATTTGCTAGTTGCCGGTGCTGAAATCGCTCCTGGCGTGATTCTGGAGGAATCCGGCCAGGTGCTTGAGGTGGGTAATTCCAGTGTTCGATTGCGATCGGCTCGTCCTTACCGAGTATCTCCGGGTGCAGTTCTGCATATTGATGATGGTGACCTGGTGCAGCGGGGGGATAACCTGGTGTTGCTAGTGTTTGAGCGAACCAAGACGGGAGATATCATTCAGGGTCTTCCCAGGATTGAGGAGTTGCTGGAAGCCCGGAAACCGAAGGAAGCCTGCGTTCTGTGTGAACGTTCTGGTACTGCCCAGGTAAGCTATGGAGAAGACGATTCGGTGGAAGTCAAGGTGATTGAAACCGATGGAGTTGTAACCGAATACAACATTAATCCAGGGCAAAACGTGATTGTTTCGGATGGGCAGGAAGTGAGTGCTGGAGAACGACTGACGGATGGTCCAGCCAACCCCCATGAACTTCTGGAGATTCTGTTTAAAGCAAATCGAGAATCTGCTGGTATGCACGATGCAGCCCTTCACAGTTTGCGTGAGGTGCAAATGTTCCTGGTGAACGAGGTGCAGTCGGTATATCAATCTCAGGGGATTGATATTTCAGACAAGCACATCGAAGTAGTGGTGCGTCAGATGACATCTAAAGCTCGGATTGATGATGGCGGTGACACGACCATGCTACCGGGTGAGCTGGTTGAGCTTTACCAGGTAGAGCAGGTGAACGAGGCGATGTCGATTACGGGTGGGGCTCCAGCTGAGTACACGCCAGTACTGCTAGGGATTACGAAAGCTTCGCTGAATACGGATAGCTTCATCTCGGCAGCCAGCTTCCAGGAAACCACCCGGGTTCTGACGGAAGCGGCGATCGAAGGAAAGTCCGACTGGCTGCGCGGCTTGAAGGAGAACGTCATCATCGGACGTTTAATTCCGGCAGGCACGGGCTTCAACGCCTACGAGGAGGTGGGTAGTCCAGATATTGACCTGACCTATGATGGCATCACCATGTTTGATGATGATGCGGATTTGAAGGATGTGGTACTGGACGATCGCACTGCCCGCGCCTACGGTTTGGACAGCTTTGACGATCGCCCCAGCTACAGCTTCGATAACTTTGGCATGACGCCAAACAGCCCCTCCTTCTCGCCTATCCTGGATGACGACGATCTGATTGGCGACGACATGAGCGATGACGACGGTGAGGAGGAGGACGACGACGACCTCTAATAGCTAAATCGGGACAGAGAAAGACAGTGGAGGGAAGTGGGTGGAGAATCACTCCTCTTCACCTCCCCAATCTCCATTCCCTACCCCTGATTTCTGTAGGGGCAGATTTGAGGAATATCTGTTCTTCTACCAGACAGAATTGAGCAACCCGCCCTTACAGTGCCTTTTTGCTTCTCTCCTTTTTCCCTATTCCCCCGCTCCTCGCCTTTTCCAGTGCTTCATGGCGTAATACCAACATGATGATTCAGCCTGACCAAAAGGTCACTATTTTGATGCATGAGGGTATTCGAGGTCTGCACGGTAAAACAGGACTAGCAATGTTGCGCTTCTCAGAAGCGAACATTGTAGCAGTGATTGACCGGGAGTGCGCTGGAAAGTCACTAGTAGAATTAACTGGGATTCCGCGCCAGGTACCTATTGTGGCTTCTGCTGCTGAAGCACTCCAGTATAAGCCTGATGTGCTGGCAATTGGTATTGCCAAATTGGGTGGGGAGCTCCCAGAGGATTGGAGGGAGGAACTTCGGCAGGCGATCGCGGCTGGAGTGTCCATTGCCAACGGGCTGCACTATCGCCTGAACACTGACCCAGAGTTTAATGCCCTGCTCAAACCCGGACAGTGGCTTTGGGATGTGCGGGAGGAACCTCCTAACCTACCTGTGGGAACAGGTGAGGCAAGATTTCTGCCCTGCCTGAGAGTGTTGACTGTTGGTACAGATATGGCTGTTGGAAAAATGTCTACCAGCCTCGTACTGAATCGAGCTTCTCTGAAGCGGGGACTGCGTTCTAAATTTTTGGGCACAGGTCAGGCTGGCATTATGATTTCTGGCAGCGGCATTCCCCTGGATGCAATCCGGGTTGATTTTGCTGCTGGAGCGGTGGAACAACTGGTAATGCAGGCAGGACCGGATCACGATATTCTACACATCGAGGGGCAGGGCTCTTTCTTCAACCCGGCTTCCACCGCAACATTGCCCCTGCTGCGGGGGAGCCAGCCAACCCATCTGGTTTTAGTGCATCGGGCAGGGCAGACTCACATTCGTCGCTACGAGAATTTTTCCATTCCACCCTTGCGGGAGGTTGTAAAGGTCTATGAAACCATAGCCTCTGCTGGTGGAACCTTTACCCCTGCCAAAGTAGCCGCGATCGCCCTCAACACCGCTCATCTGGACGACACGCAGGCACAGCAGGCAATCGAGCAGGTTGAGGTTGAAACCAGACTTCCCTGCACTGACCCCATTCGTTTTGAGGTAGACCTGATTCTGGATGCCATTCTTCGTAGTTCGTAGCTTGTAGAGGCGAACTGATGTCTACCCCTACAGGTGAGGCCATTCACAGGCGAATTTCGTACTATAGCTTTACGCAGGTGCGTTAGGACATTGGGATTAGAGAAGGCGTGGAGGCTTCGCCCCCAGTCGGGAGTTCCACCCCTGCACCCCATCCTAACCACAATGACTACGGCTATACATTTTCAACCAGATGGGACCTGCTGGGAGAACTGCTATCAGCTGTGCTGCCTTCAGCTCTAACTCGCTAAATATTCTCCGATCGCCGCTTTCCGCTTGCGCAATTTGCTTAAGGCTTCCCGCTCGATCTGGCGCACCCGTTCCCGGCTAATGTTGAGGCGATCGCCAATCTTCGCCAGCGTCAGGGCCTGCCCATCTTCCAGACCAAACCGGAGAGCCAGTACCTCACGCTGCTGAGGGGTCAGATCGGCCATCAACTTTTCCAGATCGGTACGCAAGGAAGATTGGGTCGCGAATTCTTCAGGAGAAGCCCCCGTATCTTCAAGCAGTTCACCCAGTTCTGTATCCTGATTATCGCCCACACGCAGATCTAGAGACAGCGGCTGACGGGCCCGTTCCAGATACTCCCGTACCTGTCGGGGCGTCATTTCCAATTCCTCCGCCAGTTCAGCGGCAGTGGCTGCTCTCCCCAACTTCTGGGAAAGCTGACGCTGGGCTTTCTTTAACTTGTTCAGCTTCTCTGTAATGTGAATCGGTAGACGGATAGTTCGACCTTTTTCTGCGATCGCCCGCGTAATAGCTTGCCGAATCCACCAGTAAGCATAGGTCGAAAATCGGTAGCCCTTCGTAGGGTCAAACTTTTCAACACCCCGTTGCATACCAATTGTTCCTTCCTGGATCAGATCCAGCAGGTCTACATTGCGTTTGGTATATTTCTTCGCCACGGAAACTACCAGGCGCAGGTTAGCCTCAACCATCTTGCGTTTGGCATATTCGCCTTCCGCGATTAATCGCTGAAGCTCATCTATCGTTAACCCTGCATAATGAGCCCATTCCTCTAAACTGGGCACGTGGCCTGATTGGGAAGCCAGGGAATCTCGCATTGCATACAGGGTTGATACCCGCTGCACTTGCTTACCAAAGAGAATTTCCTGCTCGTGAGTTAATAGGGGAACACGACCGATTTCTCTCAGGTAGGAGCGCACTAAATCTGTTGAGGTTTGGGCAGTTTTCATAGTGCTGGTGGGAACTGAGCTGGATAAGGAGTACAGTGACAAAATTTACAAAACAGACAAAAAACCAAGCCCTAACAATCTAAGGTAAGGACTTTAGATTTCGTAACCCTCTATGGGCTCAAATGTTAAGGGGAAAAAGGAGAAGCTTAACTGCTGAAATAACCAACAACCGGAAACCTACCTGTAAAAAGGTGACCTGACCTGATGCTCCAACTGAATCAGAATTAACCTGTTATCGACTGTTACCCAATTTGTTGGGGCTTGCGTGGTCCGTCAAACCCTCAACCTTAACCGCTTCGCCATATTAAGGAGTGTAACATTTCTGAGGAGAAGCGTATACCCCCCACGATGGATCTATTAAACAGTCAATTCAGGAAAATCCTTAAATTTTTCAATAAAAGCTCAGACTTAGCTAGACCAAGGGTACTCACTATTCGTCTCAGGGACTGCATCCTGTACAACAAAATATGTCCTACCTGAATGAGAATCAGGAAAATCACTTCTATCCTCTCTAATAAAGGAACAAGAAAAGTTAAAATTTCTTAAGCAAAAATAGAACCAGGACAGGCGATAACGAAAACTGCACCTCGCTACCGAAGGTATTCCTGCAACGCCTTAACTGACAACTGCTGGGACTGCAAGGAGCGGATAGCAGCGGCGGTAGCTTTGGCTCCAGCGATCGTAGTGATAATTGGGATCTTGTAGCCCAAAGCAGTACGGCGAATCAGGCGACCATCTGCCTGAGCTTCTTCCCCCGATGGAGTGTTAATAATTAGTTGCACTTTCTCATTTTTGATCCAGTCCAGCACATGGGGGCGTCCTTCATGCAGCTTAAGCACCAGTTCCACATCTAACCCATGCTCTAACAAGGTTTTACGGGTACCTTCCGTAGCAATAATGGAAAAACCAAGAGCCATCAGATCCTTCACAACGGGAACAACAGCTTCCTTGTCCCGGTTGTTCATAGACACAAAGACGGTGCCTTTGAGGGGAAGACGTTGATTGGCAGCCAGTTCGGCTTTGGCAAAGGCTACACCAAAGCTCGCGTCAATTCCCATTACCTCCCCTGTAGAGCGCATCTCAGGCCCCAGGATGGTATCCGTACCAGGAAACTTCTCGAAGGGCAGGACGGCTTCTTTGACTGAGATGTGCTGGGGAATGATTTCTTGAGTGTAGCCCAGTTCTGCCAGGGATTTGCCAGCCATAATGCGAGCAGCCATTTTTGCCAGGGGCACCCCAATCGCCTTTGACACAAAAGGCACCGTCCGAGAAGCCCGGGGATTTGCTTCCAGGATATAAACCTGATCTCCCTGAACGGCAAACTGAATATTCATCAGTCCTACGACTTTCAGCGCCTTCGCCAGTTGCACTGTCCAGGTGCGGATCTGATCCAGGACGGATTGGCTTAAGAAAACAGCGGGGAGGGAGCAGGCAGAATCACCGGAGTGAATTCCGGCTTGCTCAATATGCTCCATGATGCCACCAATGACCACATTTCCGGTCTGGTCGGCGATCGCATCCACATCAACTTCAACCGCATTTTCTAAAAACTTGTCAATCAGGATAGGGTGGTCGGGTTCAACCTGGACAGCGTAGGTCATATACCGCTCCAGTTCGACATCGGAGTAAACAATTTCCATCGCCCGCCCCCCCAGAACATAGCTGGGACGCACCACAACCGGATAATTGATGCGACGGGCAACGTCAAGCGCTTCCTGGTAACTACGGGCGGTACCGTTAGGAGGTTGCTTGATATCGAGTGTGCGCAGGATTTTCTCAAACCGCTCCCGGTCTTCAGCAATGTCAATTGAGTCAGGAGAAGTGCCCCAAATTTGGGTTTGAACGGTGCAGTGGTCGCTAGCCAGATACTTTTGTAGGGGCACGGCCAGTTTCAGCGGAGTCTGGCCGCCAAACTGGATAATGACTCCCTCTGGATTCTCGGTTTCGATGATGTTGAGCACATCTTCCTTGGTCAGCGGTTCAAAGTAGAGGCGATCGCTGGTGTCGTAATCGGTGGAGACTGTTTCCGGGTTGGAGTTGACCATAATCGTTTCAAACCCGTCATCTCGAAGGGCAAAGGAGGTATGGCAACAGCAGTAGTCAAACTCAATTCCCTGACCAATCCGGTTAGGACCACCCCCCAGAATCATGACTTTGCGCTTTTCAGAGGGTAGAATTTCGCTTTCCTCTTCGTAGGTGGAGTAGTAGTAGGGGGTCAGGGCCTCAAACTCGGCGGCACAGGTATCGACCGTTTTGTAGACCGGAACCACTCCTAAGGATTTACGGTAGGCCCTTACTTCGTCCTCAGTGGTTTTGGTAGCAAAGGCAATCTGGCGATCGCTAAATCCCTGGCGCTTCACAGCAAGCATCTGCTCCCTAGTCAGGTTTCGCAGGGGGGTGCGCTTGAGGAACTTTTCAGTTTCCAACAGTTCCTGCATCTTGTCCAGAAACCAGGGATCGATACTGGTTAGCTCAAAAATCTCTTCGACCGACATCCCCATTAGCATGGCGTGGCGTAGCGTAAAAATCCGCTCCGGGTGGGGAGTCCGCAGGCCAGCCCGAATTTGCTCCAGACTGGGCAATTTTTCAGGTTTATCACAACCCCAACCCGCCCGCCCGGTTTCCAGAGAACGCAACGCCTTTTGAAACGACTCCTGAAAGGTGCGCCCAATCGCCATTGCCTCGCCCACCGATTTCATTTGAGTAGTTAGTATGGGTTGAGAACCGGGAAACTTCTCGAAGGCAAAGCGGGGAATCTTGGTGACTACATAATCAATGGTGGGTTCAAAGCTGGCGGGTGTTTTCTTGGTGATATCGTTGGGAATCTCATCCAGGGTGTAACCAACGGCGAGTTTGGCGGCCATCTTCGCGATCGGGAAGCCCGTTGCCTTCGACGCCAGAGCCGAACTACGAGACACCCGTGGATTCATTTCAATGACAATCATCTCGCCTGTAACAGGATTTACAGCAAACTGAATGTTGGAGCCGCCCGTTTCTACTCCAATTTCACGAATGATTTTGATCGAAGCATCCCGTAGGCGTTGATATTCCTTATCCGTCAGGGTTTGGGCGGGAGCAACAGTAATCGAGTCACCCGTATGGACTCCCATCGGGTCGAGGTTCTCAATCGAGCAGATAATCACCACGTTATCTGCCAGATCCCGCATCACTTCGAGTTCATACTCCTTCCAACCGAGCAGGGATTTTTCAATCAAGATCTGGGATACGGGACTGGCATCGATACCGGATTGGGCAATCTCTTCAAACTCTTCCTGATTATAGGCAATGCCACCCCCCGTTCCACCCAAAGTAAACGCTGGGCGGATGATCAGCGGATAGCTGGCGATTTGTTGGGCAATTGCCCGCGCCTCCTCCAGGGTATTTGCCAGACCAGAAGGGCAGACCGCCACTCCAATCTTTTCCATTGCCTCTTTAAACAGCTTCCGGTCTTCCGCTTTCTCAATTGCAGGCAACTTCGCCCCAATCAACTCCACTCCATATTGGTCAAGGATGCCACCCTTAGCCAATGCGACTGCCAGGTTCAGTGCAGTCTGCCCCCCCATGGTTGGTAACAGGGCATCAGGTCGTTCCTTCTCAATGATCTTGCTAACAATCTCAGGAGTCAGGGGCTCGATATAAGTCCGGTCCGCTGTCTCTGGATCCGTCATGATGGTTGCCGGATTGGAATTGACCAGCACCACTTCATAACCTTCATCGCGCAGGGATTTGCACGCCTGGGTTCCGGAGTAGTCAAATTCGCAGGCCTGTCCAATCACAATAGGACCAGAGCCAATGAGCAGAATCTTTTGAAGATCATTGCGGCGAGGCATAGGGCTAGCAGCTTGGGTCTAAAAATCCCACCTATTGTAAGAGTTTTCGTTCCATCAGTCGGTAACGCTTTATCTAATCCCAAGGTTTAAAGTTGGGTCCATTTCCCAAACCAATGACACTGAAATCTAACATGCCTGCACTGACAAAACCAGGGATCAGGAGCCAGAAGTCAGTAACCTGAAGCATTTCCGTACTCCCTCCTTCTGGCTTCTATTTTCCAGATATGCGTTACCACCCAAACTCCCAGATCAAAGGGCAACCTAGCAAGCTAAACTATATCAGTCACAATCTTTAAACTTTCGATTATGGGCGAGTCAAAACGGCGTAAGGAAGCGCTTGGAGAAAAATACGGTCAGGAACCTAACATTCTCCCCTGGTTGCCAATTACAAAAACTCAAGCCAATCAGTTTGTCAAGTGGACAACTAGAGGTGCCTGGGTTGGCATTGGTTTTTTAGTGGTCTTTTGGCTGACCATTCGCTTTGTCGGACCCGCTTTTGGCTGGTGGGAACTGACTCCTTAAGGGGAGGACTTTAATTTTGTTACAACTGCGAAAATAAAAAGATTTCTTAAATACGGATGTCGCTTCTGATTTGGGAAGGCAGACTCGGCCTAGAGGGTTTCCCTGATTTGACTAAATGGAGGTGAATCTATCTTAAGGGTGGTAAATTCAGAAACCACTGGTCTGAAAATTGAATCATTTGGTTTGATTGGGTTCTCTTTTAAGAAGTCTAATGAAGGGACTCCCTTCAGGAGCCAATCTTAGCTGATTGTTTTTACTGATACTAACTATGGAGGACAGTCAGTTAACCTAAGGCTAGCCCTAGACTTAAACGAACGGTTCTCCCGGCTTGCCGGTGTAAGAGCAGCGTAAGCTACTCTTACATGTCAAACAGAATCCTTGAAATATTGATTTTGTTTTGGTGATAAGCAAGACTTATCACCAAACTCCCAGGAGAGCCAAACGAACCACCTTTAAATTCCTCATCGCCCAGCAGAGTGTCGTTTTTATGCGAGATCCTTAAGAAAGTATTAAAAACGTTTAGAATTAGGTGTGGTGACAGGAGGACAGCTGTGTTCCTAAGACTTGCAGATCAGCACCGTCAATTTGTTCAGGATCTTGTGATGAATCTTCAGGCTCTGGCAATTGTGCTTGAGCGTCAGGGTTATCTGGCATCCTGCTATACCTGCGGCGGACAAATGAATAGCGCCTCGTTTATGGTCAGCCTGGGAGACAACCATCTCATTCGCTTCCTGGTTTCGGACTACGGCATTACCTGGACTGAAATGCGCGACGATCGCGAATTGATGAAGCTGGAAGGGGCAGAAGCGATTAGCCAGTTGCAGGAGCTTGCAAATTTGGTGAAGTACCAGATTAAACCTTCTCAGTATCGTCCAGCGATCACCGCTGAGAGCGTTTACTAGCCAAACCCTTGCTGTAATCCTATTGCAGCCGCACGTCCCTAATCTTTCCCTTAGAGGCAGCGTACGCTTAATAGGTGAATGGGCCTGCTATTGACGAGATTGTCAACAGCAGGCCTTACTAATTGTTTGTATAAAAATTGGTAACGACCAGAATAAAACGCCACCTTACAGCATAAGAAGCCTTTGATTATCTCAAACGAATTCAGGGGAAAGAGAACGAATTCAGGGGAAGGAGGCGATCGCCCCCATATCCGAAGACGAGAAAATTTGAAATGATACTTTACAAATCCGAAAGTGTCATTAAAATAAATATTACGACTCCTTAACAGTCTACCATTCATACCAGTTGTTTATTGGACTTATCAGGAATATGACCACGACATTACAGCGCGTTGAGCGCCAAAACCTGTGGAGTCAGTTCTGCGAGTGGGTGA